>JBEGMB010000224.1:0-5657 GCA_041183245.1 Bacteroidota bacterium | reverse complement strand
AGTTTGAAGTTTGCTCGTTCGGGTGGTAGAAAATTAAATGGATAGGCACGATTACTCTGGATATAACTAGCAATGTAATCCATCCAGATTTTATATCCCTCGACGTTCGGGTGTCTATGGTCACCACCCCTTGGGATTTCTAAGTCTTTTGACAAAACAAAACAACCTGGATCGGCAGTTGTTTCAAATACCTTATTTATTCCATGATCTGTAGTAAAGTTTGCCGGACCAACCCATAAATAAGGGGTGTCGCCTAGTTTTTTAAGGAATAACTTAGCGGCTTCTGTCCGTCGGTCCATGTCAGTTACATACATTTCATTTAAGCCCACCACAAAAATCACAAAGGTTGGCTTATATTTTTCCATCAGTTCATCCACCTTATTTGAATATCCAAAGTTTAAAATGGATGCAGAGAACCATGTATAAACCGCTTCTAGCTTGTGTCCGTTGGCCACGCAATAATCATTCAAAGGATAAATTAATCCCCCAGTTTCTGAATCACCGATTAAAAGAATTCGTTGCGAAATGTGCTCTTCTTTCTCTGCACTAAGAGGCATGTTCGGACGGGCTGTAGCAGCTTTTTTACTGGTATCTGAAGGGAGAGCGTAATCCTCCCGGAGCACAGCGCGAATTATTTCCTCTTTCGCTGAACTACTGAGTTCCTTTTCTAGGGTTGTAATCGAATCTGTATTTACAGGGAGCTCAAGTATTGCATTGGGGTCTATTTTTTTTAATACGCGCTCCCCAAAATTCAAGGTCAGTGACGAATAATTATAAATAAAAAGTAGAAGTACCGGAATACCGATAATAGCTGCTGCGAGGAGAATGGAGCGACGAGAGGAATTCAAGTACTGGTGTTTAACGCCGCGCGAAAGTATGAAAGAAAACCTGCTTCACAAAATTTATCAAAGACCATTAACGATAAGGGTTATTTTTTTGTTTGCAATTGATTGTGATAAAACTTGACATAGACCTCTTGCATCTTCAGTTTCCTTGGCCGATTCTGCCGCAAGTAAACGTACAGAAATCCTCCACGCTTCCAACAATTCAGTGCCGCAGGACTGAACTCTAAACTGAATATAACCCGGTTTACATGGTTCGGTTTAAATTTCCCTTCAATCCGACCGCGAATGTTTCGGAAAATAGACCATTCTTCAGATAAAAACCTGTTTTTTTTCGAATGGATATATAAGGAGATGTCCTTTTTCAATTGATTTCGATTGGCAAGGAAAAGCGAGCTACTTACCTCAATCCGAATGGTTTTATTTTTTTTGTAGATTTTTTGTGCTCCCAATAAGGTCATTAAGGTGTTCGTCTTGACTTGAGGGTAATAAATTTTTCTGTCCAATTGAAACACTGATTGATTGCCCATCCAATGGACAAAAGCCGCTGAGTCAAGTAGGTTATTTTGTACAATGGTATATTGAGAAAATGCTTGGTAGGTGCGAAGTTGTTTTTTTACCCAATTCACACGGTTCAATGCGTTTATTTTGTGGAGTCCAAAGGTCGAGTCAAGCGTGTAAAGGGAACCAGCCACCCACGCCAAATTATTGAGTAAAAGATCGCTGGTTTTTAATTTGTTGGTGGTAAAAACTAAACTGCGTGCGGGCTTGAATTTTCTTTCAATACAAAGCTCTTTTCCTACAAAGGCTAAGGTGTCTGGGGTAGGTAATTTGTAGGCTGTTTTTAAATAATTCACCAAGGTAGGGGCGATGTCATTGTGTGATACAATGGCTTGTGATTGGGTCGGACGCTTGAGTAATGGCGAATAAATAACTATCGGAATGTTGTATTTACTGAGTGGATTTCGGGTGTATAATTCCGTTCCATGATCTCCTGTGATGAGGTATATGGTGTTTTTATAGGTCGGATTTTTTGCTTCAGCTGCAAAATATGCCTTCAAGGTCGAGTCCACGTAGCTGAACGATCCAAAGGAAGCCGCTTGCCGAGTTACGAGGGCCTTAAGTTTAGGGTCTTCAATGAACTTTGCTTTTGATTTTACTACGCGTTCCCAGTACTGTTTATTCGGGTAAATAAACGGATCGTGTGAACTAATGGTAAGGAATACGCTCATGAATGATTTATCAAGATGCTTGAATCGAGTGCTGTCGTCGTATTGTGCTTGTTGGAATAGGTCTTCGTCGGGATAACCCCACGCATTGCCTACGATTCCTTTATGTGCTGTACATGCAGGTAGCCATTTATTCACATGATAGTCCGTTTGATAGTGGCTCATTAGCCCAATCATATTTAGATAGGCTAAAGGAACTCCGCAGTAAAATTGTGTGAAATAGTTGTTTTGATAGAGGTTGAATAAGGAATAGTGCCTCGGAAAGGGAAGTTGTTGAAACACATTTCCATCGATGGTATTAGGTACAGATGCTAATACCGCTGGAAGCACATTGTGCGTGCGTTGATACGTTGAAAACCCATTAGGAAAGTACAAGGATTGTTTCGCTAGCGAATCCATGAATGGCATGAGGTGTCCTGTATTATTTCCTCGTTGCCCGAATAAATCAGACGACATGCTCTCCACAATAATGATTTTAATATGGGGTGGTTTTTTGTTCGTTGTTGCCTTTAAGTAATGCGCCAGTATGGAAGGTGTTTTGTGTTGGTACTCCAATGGAAACCGCGGGTCTAACTTCTCGTGACCACCATAAAATGAAGGGTCCAAGGCTTCAAATGCACGAATGTTTACTGCGTGTTGTGTCGTCGGAGCAATAAGATGTTGGACGCTGTTTCTAACGAAATAAGAAAATCGATTTTCAGCCAAACGGTTTATCGAAGAATCAATTGGAATGATGCGGATGATGCACGCAATGAGGAATCCTCCAAGTACCCAATGTGTAGAAAGGTTTCGGTTACGAAAGATTCGAAACAAGAAGAACGGTAGCGTTAATAGCACCAGCAGTCCGAATACCATGGGCCACGTCAGCCGATGCCTCGGGTCAGCAATCATCCATATTTCATTCCAATCAAACAAGAAAAAAGCAGCGTCCAACCGTTCATGGCTAATCATGACATATTGATCACAGATTAAGGTTCCGATTAGGCCCAAATACAATAATCCAAAGAGTATGTTTCGCATTGTACCATGCCATGTCGGCGGACTCAGATGCAACAAGGTAGCGCTACCGACTGCAATACTACCTAAACCAAACAGTAGGTAAGCCAAAGAAATAAAAATCGCTAAGAACCAGGCATTTGGCGAAAATTGAAAAAGAAAGTTGAGTTGCAGAACAAAAAAGCACGCGAGAAAGCACGATAATAAAGGGACTAAGGATTGAAAACTTGCGAGCCAGCGTTGCATGGTCAAAGTTAATCAATCATTAAGGAATCTTAATTAAATTGATTAATTCAATACAGAAATGATGTGCTCACTCAGCCCAAATTCAAAGGAAGTTCCAAGGATCAACTCGCCATCAGTTTCTCCACTCAGTGTGCCCGAGGTAGTGCGGATGGTTAATGAGGTAGTTTCGTGGTAATGAATTTCTGGATGCACAATTCGTTTTCCTCGTATTAATTTGGGTAGGTGCCATACGTAATCCCAAAGTGAAACGCGGCCAAGTAACACGGCTTGAAAGTGCGCACTCTTTGGGTGTTTACCCGGTGCAATGGTAAGTCCATTGCCAAATACCGCTCCGTTACAAAGCGCAATCATAAAAAAGGGTTGGGTTTGAGTTTTTCCATTGAAGCTGAGTTCAAGTTCATGCGCCTTATAATGGGTGAATGTTCTCAGAATGGCTAAAAAGTAGGAGGCGCTTGGGCCAAACCGTTGCCGGTATGCATTGAGTGAAGCTACTACTGCGCCGCCAAACCCAAGGTCGGCAATGTTGATAAAGAAACGCAGCGCACCTTCTGTTTTAAGGTAAGGAATGGTTACGGGCGTTCCTGGTCGACCAAACACTTTCAGGGGCTGACTTAAATCGATTGGGGTGAAATTTCTACAGAAATCATTGCCGGTGCCACCCGGAAGGATAAGCAGTTTTGGGTGTTTGCCTGATATAGAACACAGTCCGTTGATTACTTCATTCAGTAAGCCATCTCCGCCATGAACTACCACTACATCGGCACTGCCTTTCGCTTCCTTGGCCAACTCGATTGCATGACCTCCTGATGTTGTATAGGTAAAAGTACAGACAAAACCGGGCATCTTTTGGCAACGGGAAATAAACTCGCGATGGATCCGCTTAGGTTTTCGTTGACCGTGAAGTATGAAACTGATTTTCATTGGCTAAAGGTAATGGAATCGATGGAATCATTACTTAATCACATAGTTGCACATGTGAGAGGTAATTTGATAGAATTCAGGAAATAAATGTCAAATGAACTCTTTACCCCACATTCCCCTGACAACTGAGGTCAATAACTTGCATACCCCAAACAAATTCGGGTTATTTGCCTTATAAGATTGTGTTGACCTGATTAAATCCGAACATAAATATTATAGAAAATCATGTGTTTAGTATCTGATAAAATAAAGTTTTGCACCTGTGTGGATCAGGATTACGAAGAGTTACCCCACTATTGGTTATTGTATCGATTCAACGCAGAAAAGAATGTGTTAGTTATGGGACTGCCGATCATGCCCCTGGATTTTTTTCAAGCAACTTATGAATTAAATGCCAAAACACTTTGCAATAGACTTAATGAAAAGGATGCCTTTGATAAACTCATTGCGTTTAAACCAAAGGACCAATTAGAAATCGTAATCAATAATTTAAGCGATAATGCAGCAGATCGTATGACATTTTGTTTCATCTATAAAAAGGGGAAATGGATTGAAAAAGAATACGATACGTTTGAATTAATGAGTTACTACGATGAATTAACCTTTGGTAATTTCGATAAGATGGAAGAGGAATGATTACAGTATAGAAAATCAAACCAGTAAAATCAAATTAGGCAGAGTTAAATAACTCAATCATATGGAAGGTTCCCCCTCCCCAATGTAACAAACCCAAAGCCTTTCATTGTAGGGGTATGAAACTCCTATTCTTTTTTCTGTGTGCAGTATCATTAACTACCAATGCGCAACGCGATTTTATACAAATTGACACCTTATCCTGGTCGATAAAAAATCTGGATGTTACCACCTTTCGGAACGGTGATGAAATTCGTAACGACAAAACCCGTGAGGAATGGATTGAATGCCTCACCAGTGGGATTCCGGCGTATTGCGATTATCGAAATGACACCACGCTGGGAAGAATGTATGGCCGTATATATAATTGGTTTGCAATCGCCGATCCCAGAGGCTTGGCCCCGAAAGGCGCCCGGGTGGCCAATAACCGGGATTGGAGTTCCCTTTATATTTACACGAATGAGGGCGTGTATAATTGGGCCAATATGGGTTTGGTTGGTCAGCGCTTACGCAGCAAGGAAGGGTGGAAGAATTCGTCAAATGGTGAGAACTATTTTGATTTCAATTTACTGCCCGGCGGCTACCGCAATGAAAACGGTGAATTTGTTGGCTTGGGTACAGAAACCGCCCTGTGGGTCAGAGATACCATGTCCTACGGGGTCGTTTCAAAGGGTAATGCACTCATGTCGCCGTTCGCCATTGTGAACGGAACCAAGGCCGACGTGTTGTTTACCAACGACGGGAAGAAATCAGGGTGCTATGTCAGGCTCGTTATTGGTAATGAGTTTGG
>JBEGMB010000223.1:0-3817 GCA_041183245.1 Bacteroidota bacterium | reverse complement strand
ACCTTATAATTGTTGGTTGGATTGGATTGTATGGCACATTCTTCGATTTCAGGCAGTGAAAGTGGCGAAGAAAACCCTTCATGATGCATAAGGTACGCTCTAATGTCTCGTGCTACCCCCAGATGCCCCATGGCATCGCATCGGTTAGGAGTTAACCCGATTTCCAAGATGTAATCCGTATCAATGGATAAGGCCGTTGTTGCAGGAATACCAACTGTTGTGTCTTTTGGTAAAATTAAAATTCCATCGTGTGAAATACCTAATCCTAATTCATCTTCGGCACAAATCATTCCATGAGATTCAACGCCACGAATTTTTGCTTTTCTCAAGGTGAGGGGTTCTCCTTCGTTTGGATAAATGGTAGTGCCAATAAGTGCTACCAGCACTTTTTGTCCAACCGCTACATTCGGCGCGCCGCAAACAATTTGGAGCGTTTCATCGCCAATGTTGACGCGTGTTACCTTTAGTTTATCGGCATCTGGATGTTTCTCACACTCAATAACCTCTCCGGTTATAACGCCTGCAAGTCCACCTTTAATGGAGCCTACAGCGTCGATCCCTTCTACTTCTAAGCCTGTTTGGGTAAGGATTTCAGAAATGCGTTCAGGAGAATACTCGAACGGAACAAATTGGCTGAGCCATTTATAGGAAACTTTCATTGCAACGGAATTGGTGCGAAATTACACATTTTGTGAGGAAAATAGACGATATATGTTTTCGATTATTTAACATTCAAAAACCTTTTGTTCACTTGAATGTTCATACCTTTGCCCGCATAAATAGTTGCGAAAAATTTACCCATGAAATTCAAACTTTTTCTTAACCTGTTGGTCCTTGTTTGTGGAGCCCTTTCTCTACAATCAGCGTTAGCTCAGGATAAACATACCATTAGTGGGTATATCTCGAGTAGTTCGAACGGTGAAGCCTTGAATAGCGCTAAAATTTATGTGCCAAGTTTAAACAAAGGGGCAATTACCAATAATTATGGATTTTATTCCTTGACCTTACCCAGCGGGATTTATGAGATTGAGTTTCGTTTTACTGGATTAAATACCTTAAAAAAGACAGTAGATCTTACCCGTGAAAATGTTTCCTTGAATGTGGAGTTGGGACTTAAAGACGGTGAAAAAGTATACGAGGAAGTTGTTGTAAGCGGAAAGAAAGGTGACAATGTCAATTCTGCTAAATTGGGTCAAATGGAATTGAACATAGACCAAATAAAGCGCCTTCCAGCTTTCATGGGAGAAGTAGATGTTATTAAAACGATACAATTGTTGCCCGGTGTTTCTTCGGTTTCTGAAGGCGGTCAAGGATTTTATGTGCGTGGTGGCGGTCCCGACCAAAATTTAGTATTGTTGGATGAAGGCGTTGTGTACAATGCTTCCCATTTATTTGGGTTCTTTTCAGTGTTTAATTCTGATGCGGTACGAAGCGTTAACCTTATTAAAGGAGGAATGCCCGCAAATTATGGTGGAAGGCTTTCTTCGGTGTTGGAAGTAAATATGAATGAAGGGAACTCCAAGCGATTCAGTGTGAAAGGTGGATTGGGGGTGATTTCATCACGACTTACCTTGGAAGGGCCTTTGAAAAAGGACCGTGGTAGTTTTATTGTTTCTGGTCGACGAACCTATATTGATGTATTAGCCAAAGCGTTCATTTCTGATACCTCACCGTTCGCTGGTTCAGGGTATTACTTCTATGATATGAATGCCAAGTTGAATTATAAATTGGGTGAAAAGGACCGTGTATTTCTGAGTGGCTATTATGGAAAAGATGTGTTCACGTTCGCTGATCGTGAGGGAGGTTTTAGCGCCGACATGCCTTGGGGTAATGGGATAGCAGCCCTTCGTTGGAATCACGTGTTTAATGCGAAGTTATTCATGAATCTGACCTCTACCTTTTCAGACTATAAATTTAAATTTGGTTCTAAGCAAGATGAATTTAAAATTGAGTTTTTATCTGGGATTAAGGATTACGGTACAAAAATCGATTTCTCGTATTATCCAAATGATAAACATCGTGTAAAGTGGGGGGCGAATTACATTTATCACGTCTTTACACCCTCAAGTGTATCAGCTGCACAGGACACGGTGGTCTTTAATACAGGAAATGCGCAACAGCTGTTTTCACATGAAGAGGCCATTTATTTAATGGATGAATTTGATTTGAATGATCGCTTAAGAATTAATGCAGGTCTGCGATATACTGCATTCCAACACGTTGGACCTTTCACTCGTTACGTAAAGGGCGATATCAGTAAGCCGGATACCGCCATTGAATATGGGAAAGGAGACCTCATTAAATTTTATCACGGACTTGAACCTCGTTTTTCGTTCCGATATTTAACAGGTGAGCACAGTTCTATCAAGGGGGGATATGCGTATAATTATCAGTTTGTTCATTTAACGAGTTTGAGTGCAGTTTCACTTCCAACCGATATTTGGTATCCTACCACAGATATCGCTAAACCACAGAAAGGGTTTCAAGCTTCATTGGGGTATTTCCAGAATTTCTTCAGTGACAAATACGAGGCGTCTGTTGAGGTATACTATAAGGGAATGAACAACATCGTGGAATTTAAGGAAGGGGCCTTGCCCGGAGATAATGTGAACGACAATACCGATAATTTAATGGTATTCGGAAAAGGTTGGGCTTATGGGGTGGAGTTCTTTTTCAAAAAAGCAGTGGGTAAATTTACCGGATGGATTGGATATACTTGGGCGAAAACAGAACGTAAATTCCCGGATTTAAATAACGGAGAAGTGTTTCCTGCGAAATACGACCGACGTCATGACCTGAGCATTGCCGCAACCTACATGATAAATGATCATTGGACCCTATCTAGCACATTTATTTATGCTACGGGGAACACCTTAACCTTGCCGACCTCATGGTATGTTCAAGACCAAAACTTATTGTTTAATTACGGGGCCAGAAATTCAACGCGAATGGCGCCGTATCACCGCCTTGATTTTTCTGCTACATGGTATGATAAAGCATATAAAACTAAAACGGATCCGGCCACAGGAAAAGAAATAGAGGTAAAAAAACGCTTAAGAAATAACATTGCGATTTCGGTGTATAATGTGTACAATCGTGCGAATCCATTCTTTTTATATGTCGACAATGACGGAGATTTCTTGAACGGAGATTTCAAGCTAACCGTTAAACAAGTTTCATTATTCCCAATAATCCCCAGTGTAACATGGAATTTCGAATTCTAATCGCAGTGTTTGCAGCGTTGATGCTTATATTTTCATCCTGTACCAAGGAAGTGAAAATTGATATTCCTGGATACAAGGAACAGTTGGTGGTAGACGGAAGTATTCGCGAGGGAGAACCACCCATTATCTTGCTATCAAAATCTCAGAACATATATGCACCAACCGATATTACTGCGTATTTAGGAAGTTTTGTTGGCGATGCAGTGGTTACTGTTTCTGATGGAACGAATACGGTTACCTTAAGTAAAATCTGCACGGATGATTTACCTCCTGGAACCGAAGCGTATGCCGAGGCGCTCTTTGGAATGAGTATTCAAGAACTGCAGCAATTGCCCTCACCGCTTTGCGTGTATACGACGTTTGACCCAAGCATGTTTGGTCAGGTTGGAAAAACATACACGCTAACGATTAACCACGATGGAAAAACGTATACGTCTACTACGTCGATTCAAGCGCCAGTGGCCTTGGATTATTTAACGTGGAAACCGGAGGCAAATTCAAGCTCGATTGGTTATCTATATAGTTTTATGACGGACAATGCCTCGACGTCTGATAATTTCATGTGGGAAATGAAAAAGGTAGGGGATCCTATG
>JBEGMB010000222.1:0-6114 GCA_041183245.1 Bacteroidota bacterium | reverse complement strand
GCTTAAGAGGATCAAGCAGGTAGATAAAAAATACCTCATAGTTAATTATTAATTTGAATGGTTATGGGCACATCGATTGGAGGAATACATTTCGTTTCGTCGCAAATCATGTAGTTTATTGTAAGTTTTAATGCGCCGCTTTTTTTTATTCGAAAGGCTTGGCGTATTTCAACTACGTTCTCCCAAATATAAACCATTCCCCCAAAATTGTCATCTTGATGCGCAACGGGTGCTGTTAAAAATTCTAAACTTCCGATTTTTTTGATCCCCTTATTTTTTTCAAACGTCACACTTAACGGGATTGGTCCAAGGTTTGGATCAGTTTGAGGCGAATACAAATGCCACGTGGGTTCAATGTTACCTCGTATAATTACCATTCCGGATTGCTTATCCCATGAAGCATTCCAAGTTACATGATTTTGAGCTTGAAGCTCAACAACATTAAATAATAGGCAAAGAATAAAGGATAGAAAAGTAACAACACGACGCATGTCGCGAAGTTAAAAAATTATATCTACAATTTTAGAAATTGGAATCCAAACCCCACCTTTCAGTGTGATGAACTGTTCTCCTTTGGCCCAAATGGTAGTGTGTACCTTTTTTAATCCATCATCATCACAAAAAATGATTTCTACTTTACCCCGATGGGTATTTCCTAAAATCATGGCTTTGTGTAGTTTTTGCCGCAAATTAGCTTCCTGTTCAATGGAGCTTAGTTTTTCATAGGTGCAATTTGGAACCTGCTCCTTTTGGATTTCTTGGATTTCTAAAAACATAGTAGTGAGTTTGGTTCTTTGAAGTTAGGAAATTTTTCTAAACTTCCAAATTTACCAAGGCAATTTTGCATTTGCCGAAATCTGCTGGTCATGTGTAATTCCGGCTTCAAATAAAAATGCTCCTGTAATCGCGATCATGGCCGCATTGTCCGTACAATAAGAAGGCAGTGCTATATGCATCGAGAGCTCGGGATTTGTAACTTGCCAAGCTTGAAGTTTGGCTCGTAATTCACTGTTTACCGATACGCCTCCACTTACCGCAATACACTTTATCCCGGTATGTTGCTGCGCTTTTTTAAGTTTTTTCAATAAAATATCCGTGATGCCATGTTGAATGGATGCGCAAAGGTCATTAAGGTTTTCTGTTATGAATTCAGAATTCTTGGCGACTTCTTTTTTTAGAAAATAAAGAATGGATGTTTTTAACCCACTAAAGCTAAAGTTCAACTCCGGAATTTTCGGTTCAGCAAAGCTAAATGCCATGGGATTCCCCGTCTTTCCGTAATGGTCAATGAGCGGTCCGCCTGGATATGGTAATCCCAACATTTTAGCTGCCTTATCGAAGGCCTCGCCCGCTGCATCATCGATTGTTTTTCCTATGATTTCCATGTTCAAGGCATCATGAACCACAACGATTTGCGTATGTCCACCACTTACGGTTAAGCATAGGTATGGAAAAGTAGGCGCGGTCATTGCTTCATGCGAAATGAAATGGCTTAAAATATGCGCCTTCATGTGATGAACACCAATCAAGGGTTTGTTTAAGGCCAGCGCGAGCCCTTTGGCAAAAGAGGTGCCAACCACGAGTGAGCCCATAAGGCCAGGACCTTGGGTAAAGGCAATGGCATCAATATCTTTTAAGGAAACTTGTGCGGTCTCCATTGCCCGCTTAACTACGGGTACAATATGCTCTATGTGTGCACGGCTTGCTAATTCCGGTACTACGCCTCCGTATGCTTCATGAATCAACTGGGTGTGTGTTATATTCGCGAGAATTTGCGTTCCACTCAGAACGGCAGCCGATGTGTCGTCACATGACGATTCAATTCCTAAAATCAACCGATTATTCAATGCAATGATTAATTTTGCTCACGCATGACAAAAGTAATTAAAATCCTTGGCAGAACCTTCGGGGTTTTCTTTGAGTGGATGTTGATTTTTGTCATTTTATTCGCATTTCTAATCCGAACCTCGTCCTTTCAATCCTATCTCGCTAAGCAGGCTACAGATTTCTTCTCTAAGGAATGGAATACGAAAGTGAATATCGGTAAGGTGGACATCACGCTTTTCAGTCGAATTTATCTTGAAGATGTACTAATTCATGATTTGTCCGACAAACGCCTGGTTTCAATTCGAAGCTTAGAATTATTAATACAGGGTTTTGGTGCACAACATTTAACCTTAGATGAAGTCATTTTGGAAAAAGGTGAGGTTTGGGTTTATGCTGAAAAACCTACCGGTGAAATGAATTTTCAGTTCATAGCCGATTATTTCGCTTCAGAGGATACGACATCAACCGCTTCAAAGTTTACCCTTGCTTTGAATAAAATCACACTGAAACAGACCAAACTACGGTACGATGATTTCCGAATCCCGAAGATGAAAACAGGCCTAGATTTTAATCATGTTGGGCTTGAAAATGTCAATTTAACGGTATCTGAATTTATCAACGACGGCCCGCTTACCGCGTTTAGCCTTGATGAGTTTCATACGAAAGACCAATCCGGTCTTTGGGTTAAGGGCTTGAAGGCTAAGGTTGCAATCAATGATACAGGGTTGAAGTTGAATTCGGTTTATATTAAGTTAAATCGGTCAGAAATTCATGCCTCTGAAATCGCTTATTCGTATACGGATCCTTCTGCATTGGATGATTTTAATAACAAGGTGATTTTTAATATTGCCATACAACCAAGTTCTATCAATCTTGCAGATGTAGCGTTTTTTGTACCAGAAATGCACGGGATGAATGAACAGGTTCAGTTAAGTGGCACACTTTATAATGTGGTGAATCATTTCAAAATCAAAAACTTAGATTTAAGAATTCGAAAAAACACATTTTTAAAGGGAGATTTAGATTTGCCTGATTTCAATGATTTTGCGGCATATCCCTTCCGAGAGGTTATTCGAAAGGCTTCATTTGATATGGCGGAACTAAGTAAAGTTCGCTTGCCGGATGGTTCATCTTTGTCTTTTGGCCCGGAAGTAGATCGCCTAGGAACAGTTCGTTTTCGAAATATGGTTGTGGATGGTAAGCAAGGGCAGTTAATTTTACGACCCGTAACTATTAAAACAGAAAAAGGGGACTTGAGCTTGGTTTCACCCATGAAACTAGATGTGTTGGGTAATGCCATCGGAATTCAAAATTTACGACCTGATAGCATTGCCGTGGCATTAAATCATATACAATTAGGAGAAATACTAGGTATTTCTGATGTTGGCGTTTTAAACGGTAACTTAAAATTTTTGACGTTTGATGTGTTGGATAAAGGGTTTAAACTAACCAACGGATCCGCGTATTTCAGTGAATTAGAGACCATGGGCTATGTTTATCATAACGTAGCGCTGAAAGATATGCACATGAATGGTGTTGTGTTGAATACCTCAGTGCAAGTTGATGATCCAAATGCGAAATTTATGATTTCGGGTGACTTCAACATAGAAGGGACACCAAGCTACCATGCTTCTATGCGGTTCGATAAATTAAATCTCGGAGCCCTAGGATTTACAGAATCAAAAAACACGTCATTAATTGGTGAATTTATTGTAGATACAAAAGGTACTACCTTTAATCGTTTTGAAGGCGGGGTCACGTTTGATCACTTCAGTTATACAGAAGACGGTAAAGAAATAAAAATTCCTTCGGCTCGTATTGATTTTAATCATTCCATGGCGGAAGAATCACTTAAAATCAGGAGTAATATAGCGGATTTGGATTTTAAAGGAAAGATCGATCCGAATACAATACAGGATGATATATTGTTTGGAATTTCACGCGTTTTTCCGAGTTTGGTGCAGGCAAGAAAACCAGTTCGTGGAAAGGTGAATAATGAAATTGATGCAAAGTTGGTGGTAAAGGATATCAATGAACTCACCGATTTGTTTGTTCCCGGTCTTGAAATTGATCCGCAAACAGAAGTCGTTTTAAAGTTTGATTCAGAGCAAGATTTATTTGGGTTACAACTTACTTCCAATCATATTATGTATGACAGCATTAACTTTGAAGGTATTACGTTGCAACAGCGCGTAAATGCTTCAGGGGTCACTGCAAATTTATTAGTGAATCAATTGGATGCTGGGGATTCATTGATTTTTAATGATGTTAATTTTTTAACCACTGGTATTGGAGGGAAACTTAATTCAAGTCTCGGATGGGATCAAGGACGTCTGAATGAATCTCGAATAAAGTGGCGCACAACAATGCATTCTTCCAATGATTTTGATTTACTTTTTGATCAATCTCGATTTTCTATTAATGGATTTAAGTGGTATTTAGATTCTGGAAGCGACCTTATTGTTCAAAATAAACACATTCAAACCAATAAGTTGATGTTGCGAAGTGATCAAAAGAATCAGCGCATTGAAGCGGGTGGGTGCTTATCTGATAATGTGAATGATGTGCTGGGTTTGCGTATAACTAATCTTGACTTGGAGGATCTTTCGAAGATGTTAAACCTTGAGGTCGATCTGGCAGGAAAGGTAAATGGTTCCGTTGGTTTAGCAAATCCCTATGAAGCCTTGACCTTAACTTCTAATGTTGATATTCTTTCCTTCTTTATTAATCAAGAGGAAGTCGGTGAAATTCATATTGATGCAACCTATAATGATGCGCTAGCGGCGGTTGGGCTAAAAGGAACCTTGGCTTATCGCGGAATGAAAACCTTGGATTTTTCTGGTTCTTATTTGACGAATGTGGCAGATGAAAACCTAAGCTTAAGATTGGATTTTCAAAATACAGACATTTCATTTACTAATGCATTCATGGATCCGGATGTGTTAGATAAAATTGAAGGAAAACTAAATGGTTTCATTAACATAAAAGGAACTCCGGATGTTCCAAGACTTGCAGGTACCTTAAGTCTTAAAGATGCCGCCGCTGATTTTACCTTGCTGGGTTGTCGTTATACGATGAATGGCAAAATTAAGGTAGAGCAAGATGGGTTTTTAATTAACAAGCTCCCGATTCGTGATGCGGATGGGAATGTGGCCACAATTGATGGTACGGTTTATCATTCCAACTTCACTAAATTTAATTATAACGTGGATGTGGATTTTGAAGAAGATTATAACCATTCCTTAAGAGATAATCCCGGAGGAAAAATAGATAAATTCATGCTTCTCAATACCAAATACAAAGAGGGCGATGTATATTACGGTAAGGCGTATGGAAGAGGTACTGCGAATATTTCGGGATATGGTGCAGTGATGAATGTTTCTGTAAATGTGCAAACCAGAAAAGGAACGAAATTGATATTCCCAATGTATGGAACATCTGAATTAGAAGAAGAGTCAATAATAACCTTTGTTTCAGATAAAAGTTTAGCACCCATCCTTGAGGAAAAAATCGACTTTACAGGGGTTGACTTGGATTTAGCATTTGATATTACCCCGGATGCAGAGGTTCTCCTGGTATTTAATGAGCAAACACACGATGAAATTCAAGCCAAAACGCAAGGAAAATTAAATTTGAAACTCGATGCCTATAATCAAATGCGTTTGGATGGCGGCTTGAAGATCCTAAACGGGAGTGTGTATAATTTTACGATGGGTCCTGCTCGTAAACCTTTTGATATTATTGATGGCTCAATAAACTGGTCGGGCGACGTGTACAATGCAGATATGAAAATTGTGACTTCGTATTTAGTGAAAAACGCCAACATGTTAGAATTAACTCCAGAGCAAACCGATAAATCCTTGGCAAAGCAAGATGCTCAATGCCTATTAAACTTAACTGGATCGTTAATTCAACCCAACATCACGTTTGAATTAGTCGCCCCCAAAGCACCTGAATCAGGAAAGGCACTTATGAATCGTATCAATGAAGATAAAGATGAATTAAATCGTCAGTTTTTCTCTTTAATGCTTTTCAGCAAGTTTCAACCCTTGAAGGGAACCAATTCTGCCAATGAATCCGCAGCCATCGATTTGTTTGAAAGTCAAATTAATCAAGCCCTTTCCCAACTGTCGAAAAGTTATCAAGTTAAAATGGATTTAGGGACAGATAATGTTTCTACTTCGGTGCAGAAATCCTTTGCAGGCGATCGCTTGGTGGTTACGGGAAGCTTCGGGGTTCAAAACACAACGGGATCATCCGCTGCAAGCGGTGGATTAGTAGGAGATG
>JBEGMB010000221.1:0-9371 GCA_041183245.1 Bacteroidota bacterium | reverse complement strand
GATTAACCCTTTCAAAGAGAAATGACTTGCATCACTCGCTGGTTTCTGTGCCATCAATGAACCAGAAATTACTAACCCTAATCCCAATAGTACTTTTTTCATAATTTAAAATTTAAAAGTTTAACTAAATCTAGGTGGTCTTAACGCAGGCTTAACACGCAAGGATTCAAGGTTTCAATTTTTCAAAATAAAATAGTTAATAAACATCGAAACCCTTTTAATAAAGGTAAAACTGGGAGCCAAGGGTTTAATTACAGCAATTACGTGAACCTATGGTAGGTCGATTATTCAATTAATTGATAACGCGCTTTTATTCACCTATTCATTACCTTTGCAGAAAAATAATCACATGTCGAAACCCGTTCGCGTACGCTTTGCCCCTTCTCCTACTGGCCCTTTACATATGGGAGGTGTAAGAACTGCACTTTATAATTACCTGTTTGCAAAAAAGCACCAAGGTACGTTTCTGATTCGAATCGAAGATACAGACCAAACACGTTTTGTACCCGGTGCGCAAGATTACATAATGGACGCGCTGTCTTGGTGTGGTATCATGCCGAGCGAAGGCCCTGGACTTGGAGGAGACTTCGGCCCCTATGTTCAATCGGAAAGAAAGGCCATGTATCAACCGTATGCAGAGCAGCTAGTAGCTAACGACAAAGCGTATTATGCCTTTGATACAGCAGAAGAATTGGAGCAAATGCGGGAACAGGCGAAACAAATGGGGATGCCAAATTGGCAATACAACAGTGTAACGCGGGTTAGTATGAAAAACTCGTTAACCTTGCCGCATACGGAAGTAGAACAACGATTGGCTAACGGTGATCCGTATGTGATCCGTATGAAAATGCCACGGAATGAAGACGTACGTTTTCATGACCTCATCCGAGGATGGGTAGTTGTTAATACGAATAACTTAGACGATAAGGTATTATTCAAAAGCGATGGAATGCCAACGTATCACTTAGCGAACATTGTTGATGATTATACCATGAACATATCGCATGTAATTCGTGGTGAAGAGTGGCTACCTTCAGCGCCACTGCATGTATTGCTTTATCAAGCTTTCGGTTGGGATGCACCAGAATTTGCACACCTTCCGTTATTACTTAGACCCGATGGAAACGGGAAATTATCCAAACGAGATGGTGACCGCCTAGGATTTCCAGTATTTCCTACCAACTGGATAACAGCAGAAGGAGAATTGTATTCAGGATACCGTGAAAAAGGGTACTTACCTCAAGCCTTCATTAATATGTTGGCTTTATTGGGTTGGAACCCAGGTACGCCCCAGGAGATTTTTAACTTAGACGAGTTAGTAGAAGCCTTTTCTTTAGAAAGAGTTTCTAAATCAGGAGCAAAATTCGATCCAGAGAAAACGAAGTGGTTTCAACAAAGTTGGTTGCGTATGCAAGCTGATGCAGACATCGCCAAGGGATTGAAAGAAACAAACCCAAATCTAACTATTTCTGATTCCGCATTGGAAACTTTGGTTGGTTTAATGAAAGAACGCGCCACCTTTGCAGAAGATATCTTAACGGATGGCGCATATTTCTTGGCTAATCCAAGTGAATTTGATACGGAAACTATTCGTAAAAAATGGAAAGCAGAAACATCCGGATATTTAAATGAATGGATGATTCGATTGGAGGGGATTTCTGAGTTTAACTCGGCGAATATCGATTCTGCTTTCAAGGGATATTTGGAAGAGAAAGGCCTGGGAATTGGTGCTGTATTGCTCCCATATCGCTTATCCGTTACCGGTGTAGGTGCGGGTCCAGGAATGTTTGATGTGAGTGCGTTTCTTGGGAAAGAGGAAGTCTTAAACCGTATGAAAGAAAATCTACCTAAAATTGCCGCCATTCTCAATGAAGCATAAAATTCACGTTCGGGGTATTCGCTGTTATTCTTTTCATGGGTGCATGGAAGAAGAAGCGCGGATTGGCGGATATTATACGGTAGATGTAACGATTGACACCGACTTTTCAAAAGCCTCAGCCAGCGATGAATTAATTGATACGGTAGATTATTGCGCCGTTCAAAACATAGTAGCAGAAGAAATGGGCATTCGGTCGAAATTGATTGAGCACGTAGGACAACGGATCGTTTCAAGAATAACAAAAGAATTGCAGGGAATCTTGGGCCTTAGAGTTGAAATTCACAAGCTTTCTCCGCCAATTGATGGGGATACAAGAGAGGTATCTATTGTAATTGAGGTATAGATAATTGTCGTTTTAATTAAAATCATTACACCGATATCGGTATGCTAATTCTTCAAAACAATCAATTAAAAGTTTGTATCAACCCATTGGGCGCTGAACTTCAACAATTCACCCATATAACTCATGGGAACTTGCTGTGGCAAAAGAACCACCAACTATGGAATCGCTTTGCCCCAATTCTATTTCCTATTGTTGGACGATTACTTAACGATCAGTACACGCTGAATCATCAATCGTATGGTATGCGGCAACATGGCTTCGCCAGGGATCAAGTTTTTCATGTAATTGACCATTCAGAAGATTCCATCACCTTGAGGCTAACAGATAATGAACAAACCCGAGTTCAATATCCTTTTGCCTTCGAGCTACAGGTGAAATACACCTTATTCCAAGATGCACTAGAAATTGAACACCGTGTTACTAACCTTGATTCGACGGAACTCTTCTATAGTCTTGGCGGGCATCCTGGATTTCATATCGAAGGAAAACTCTCGGAGTATTATCTCGATTTTGGATCGGACTATGCGGTACAACAACACTTAATTACAGGAAATTACTACAACGGCAAAACAAAAGAAATTCAACTGTCACGGAAGTTCGAACTGTCTGATGATTTATTTACCTCCGATGCAATTGTAATTAAACAACCACCCTTTCAATCCATTGGATTTGGTAAAATAAATGGGCCAAAAATACTTTCATTGCATTGCGACACATGGACTGCGGTCGGTTTATGGACCAAACCTGGTGCTCCATTTTTCTGCATTGAACCGTGGTGGGGATGGGCGGATGCACTGGATTCAAGCGGTAACATAAAAGAGAAAGAAGGTATAATGTCGCTTGCGTCAGGAAGTCATTCAACACACAAATATTGTATTGAATTTCATTAGCATTACCGTACATTTATGCGTAGTTTTGACGTATGCGAACACTTCAACTGCTCTTACTTTTTATCCCATTTCTTTCCTTAGGACAATTGGGCAATACCATGTATGGCTTATACAGAAATAAAAATCCATCTACGGTTCAATTGGCTACGATTGATCCGGCAACAGGACTTATAAATGTATTGGGGCAGAGCCTTCCCGCTTAAATCCGTCTCTGCAACTCGCGGAATCAGATTTATCACTTTCCATTGCGCCAAATCCAAGTTCTGACCTAGTTACCGTAAATTCAAACGCACAAATTGAATACATACGCTGTTATGGGATGGATGGAAAAATAGCAATAGAAGTTCGTATGAATGGGGATAATCAATTTTCCGTGAAAGCGCTACCCAAAGGATTATATATGTTGGAAGTACGGACAGCACAATCTTCGCAGATTGTTAGATTATTGAAAGATTAATTTCGTTTTTTCTTTTCTTTTTTAAGTGATCTATACAAACGGAGTGCTCCCATTGGTAAAACCTCATTGTCTAGATACATCCACGCAGCTTCCAAGGAAACCGCAAAACCCTTTTTCGTCATTAACTGTATTCCAAGCGGAACATAACCAACGGCAGCACCATTGCCATCAATTCCTCCAGAACTTCCTCCACCAATTATGAAAGCTGCACCGATAGCAGCACCGAGGTAGGGAGCAAATTTTGTTGGTTTTGCTTTTGAACCAAAATAATAACGCCCTCCGACATGAACCCCAGAAATTGCTAAAATAGAACCGGCCCCCGCTTCAATACTCCAATGATGATTGAAAAAATGCTCATAATTACAAGAAAGAAAACTTGGTCCTCCAAACTGAACACCGAGCTGATTTTTAACTTCCAACCTTCTATTCACAGAGTCACTAACTTGGTTCTGACCCCATGCCAAAGCAGTAGTTACCAATAAAATAAAGCTTAAATTTCTTTTTTTAAATTCCATAGAGCTGTAAATGTATGTATTCAACATCTTTATTTAATCATTCTCATTCCAGTTTTCCAGACTACACCCAAATCACGCCATACGGACGCGCTGAGTTGATATTCCAAGTTGATTCGGATTTTCTCCGGCATGATTACTTCTATATAAGTACGTTCAGGATCCTTACTATTTGCCAATATTTTATTCTCTTCAAAATAACTAATCGAAGCGAGATCGGTAATTCCGGGCTTATAATCTAACACCTTACGTTGGGCATCCGTGTAGTGACGAACATATTCCTTAACTTCTGGTCGAGGACCAACAACACTCATATCTCCCTTCAATACATTGATAAACTGAGGAAATTCATCCAGTTTGTATTTACGAACAAAAGCTCCTACACGCGTAATTCTTGGGTCGCGCTCACCCACGGTAAGTTTACCTTGTCGATCTGCATTTGGACGCATGGATCGAAACTTAAGCAACATAAAGGGCTTACCGCCTAATCCAATTCGTTCTTGAAAATAAAAAATACCTCCCCTTGATTCTAGCGCAATACAACATGAAATAATTAATCCTATTGGTAAAAACGCAATTAAAATAAGCGACGAAAGTATGACGTCCATTAAACGTTTCATCCCATCACCTTTTGATATGCAATCGTTACCGCCTTGATTACGCTATCCACTTGCTCGTTCGTTAAGTTGTAATAAATCGGCAAGGAAATTTCTCTTGAATATTTATCATAAGCCACGGGGTAATTGGCAATATCATACCCTAACTCCTTATACGCCGTAAACAGAGGCAGGGGTTGGAAATGCACATTAACCGCAATATCTTGCTCAAAGATCTCATGCATAATGGCATCGCGCTGTGCTTCGGTAACCCCATTAATATTCAATTGATATAAATGACAACAAGAAACACGAAAACGGTCTTCACGTATTGGAGTCACGGCCCAATCAAGTCCATCAAATCCCTTGGAGTATTGATCAAAAATTTCGTTTCGACGGTCTAAGGTTTCCTGATAGCGCTCCAATTCCACTAAGCCTATAGAGGCTTGAAGGTCGGTCATATTACACTTATATCCAGGCTCAATCACATCATAACGCCAAGCCCCTTTTTGCATTTTAGCTAAGGCATCCTTGGATTGACCGTGAAGGATTTTAATACAAAACAATTTATAGAGTTCTTCGTGGTCAAATGAATCAGGCAGATTAAAACAAATTGACCCACCTTCTGCCGTGGTTAAATTTTTTACTGCATGAAACGAAAAGCAGGTAATATCAGCTACCGCACCCATTTGCACGCCCTTATACGTAGCGCCAAAGCTATGTGCTGCATCCGAGGCGATTAAGATTCGTCCTAATTTCTGTTGTTGCTCATTCGAAGGAGTAAACATCGATTTAGCTTCTTCAACAAGTTGTTTAATGGCATCGAAATCGCAAGGTAAACCGGCAATATCAACCGGCATAATCGCTTTAGTATTTGGTGTTATGGCCGCTCGAATGGCTTCAATGCTAATATTAAAATCATCCGGATTGATATCCACCATGACCGCTTTAGCACCGGTATGTAACACCACATTAGCACTCGCACAATACGTATAGACAGGGATAATAACCTCATCGCCCGGACCTATACCCCACCAACGCAATACAATTTCCATTCCGGTGGTCCATGCACTAACAGCTACTGTTGTTTTGCACCCCACATATTCGGTGATTTTCTTTTCAAATAACTTAGTTTTTGGACCTGTAGAAATCCAACCACTTCGTAAGGTATCCGTAACTTCATCAATGATTCGTTGATCTATTCGTGGGGGAGAGAAAGGTAACATATTAGATAATTTCGTTTTTGTAAAGTTCGAGAAAATTAATCAATCTATGCACAGGTATATCTAGGGGAAGATTAACAATGTGCTTACTAACATATACTGCATTCGGAAAATTAGAAACTTCCAGCCCCCAAGGTTCCAAGGAATCCAATACGGGATGCAAAGGAGAAATAAACCAATCTCCAAGTGGTACTTTTTCTTTTTCTGCTTGCTGCAAAAACAACGCTCGGTCTTTAACAAGGATGGGATACTTAAGAAAGGCATGTTGGGCCATGTGTTCTGATGGGACGGTGGTTTTGCCTTGACTGGTCAACCATTGATGCACTGAGACACCCGAATTTTTGCGCTGTGAAATCACTTGGTCAAATGTGCTTAACGCCTTAATTCCTGCTCGGCATTGCACCGAACTCATCCCTTTAAAATAGTCCTTCGGCATGTTAATTCCTTCTAATTCGGAGGCACTGGAAGAACCTACTACCACCCCTTTCTTACTCAACCATCGATACAATCGAAGGAAGGTCCAATACGTAAATCCTTTTAGCAAATACGTTCTCGCCCAAATAAGTATAAAAAGTATGAACTGATCCTTGGCACTGGGTTTAATTAAATGCGAATTAAGCTGATTGACCGGCTGAAGTAAGTCTCGATTATTTACTACCAACATCCCCCCTATTCCGGTAGAAAAGGGCTTGTTCCATTGACTCGAAAAAAATGAGGCATCGCTCCGTAGGCCGTTGAATACGTCCTGATGTTTCCCTCCAAACCCGTGGGTGCAATCTTCAATCGTATAAATTCCCCTTGCTTTAGCTAAGGATACGATTTCCTCCACTTCAAAACTCAACCCAAGCATGTTTTGAATTAATATTACTTTAGTTTTTGGGGTGATTACCTGTTCGATTTGCTCGGCGCTACAGCATAAAACCGTAGGATTGATATCCACATAAATGGGTGTTGCACCCAAATAAAGAATGGCATTGGGTACAACTACACACGTGAACGCTGGGAGCACAACTTCATCTCCGGGACCTACACCCATTGCCTTTAATACGGTATATAGCGCCACACGTCCTTTCCAATACAGCGAAACTTGCTCCGGAGCAATGTGGAGATACTGGGCTATCCTTGCTTGATATGTCAACTCAACATTCATCTCGTTCTAGCGGTAAAGGGTAAACTAAGTAAGCCCAAAAAGGAACCAAGTCCGTATGAAAAATGAAGTAACTTAAAGCCAATGAGAACCAATAAAACCATGTTTTTTCCATTGCGTGCTTGCCATGCTACGGCCGTTAATACTCCGGTGTAACAAATAAGCACACCGCATGAAGTCAATGACCAAAGGGGATTCCAAGTGATTAAGGAAAGTAGCAGCGGAAGTGTCCATGAACCAAGAAATAGCATGGGGATAAAATGACGCAAACTTAGGGAGGAAAATGTTCGAGTGATATACACCGTTTTCAAATTCCACTTGCCATTATTGAAGTTATTCTTTGCCATGGCCCTGAACGTTTCCCGTGCATAATAGGTGCATCTTGCCTTCGGTGTAAGATAAATTTTTCCTCCATTTCGTAGTAATCGCTTCGATAATTCTATGTCATGGTTTCTAATTAGTCGTTCATCATAGCCTCCAACAGCTTTTAGTTCCTGAGCACGGTATAATCCAAAGGGTACGGTATCCACATCAATCACATCTGAAACTCCTGTTCGAAATTTAGCATTCCCCACACCGACTGGATGCATAAGCACGGTGCGTATAGACTCAGACATCGCTGTACTGTTTTTCACCTTAGTTTCCATCACACCACCCACTGCAATTGCATTAGAGTGATCGTTCATCGTTGAAATAAGGGTACTTATATATCCGAAATCAAACGCTGCGTGCGCACTTGAGATTAATAC
This sequence comes from Bacteroidota bacterium, assembly GCA_041183245.1. GTDB lineage: Bacteria > Bacteroidota > Bacteroidia > Flavobacteriales_D > Crocinitomicaceae > UBA952. The sequence goes on along the minus strand of JBEGMB010000221.1, from coordinate 1,575 downwards.
ATATGACCCTTGAGCGGCATGAACACCAATATTTAAGGCCCGCGGTGTAATTCGATCCGGATTGCTCAATACCTTCACTTGGGGATAAATTTGTGAGAGCTCATTCAATAAGGCTTCGGTGCCATCGGTAGATCCTCCATCAATCACCAACAATTCCATGCGCGAAGGGTCTGTACCATTCGACAGCAACGAAACAACGCAATCCCTTATGTATCGCACTTCATTGTAGCACGGAATAACAACGGAAATTTCAGGATTCATTGGGTTGGATTTTAAATGCCGGATGAATACCAATAAATAAACAACTCCATAATAACCAGAACACAATGCCTGATTGTCGCTCCAACATAGATTCAAACAAGGAATTAAAAGCAAATGCACAAACAACAAGGATTAAGATGCATTGTTTATTCTTCCACCCGTACCAAAGCATGGAGATTAACAAACCAAGTAACCAAAGCAACCCAATCCAACCCGTTTCCACTGCTGTGTGAAAAAATTGATTGTGTGGATTTAGGTGCTCCTTAGCTAAATTAACCTGACCATATTCAAGCAGTTTAGCCTCCATTGTGGTTGGGAGGTTACCTACCCCCACTCCATTCGGGTGTTCGCGCAAAATTGCTGCCGAGGCAGTCCATAATATCAATCGCGCATCGTTACCACGAATTTCCCCACGGGGAAGATGCGTATAGGCATAGGGGTCCTTCACATAATTAGAAACAAAAGAAACGGAATCAAATACATTGCTTCGTAAGGAAGGTATGAAATAAATCCCCAGGTAGCTAACCAACATACCAAGGGTAAAAACTCCAATGAGTACGGTCCAACCTTGTTTTTTAAATAACCAATATCCAACTAAACAAGCCATGAGTAATACAGCGAATAATAAGCCAGATAAACTTTCTAACTGCACATGGGTATAGAGTAAAAAAAGTATACCGACCGCCGAGAAGAGATGTTCCCTCATGGTCATAGGGGCTTCCCAACGCTTAAACAACACAAAAATCCCTAAGGCGCAGAAAACGGAGACATAGGTGGGGTGATGAAACAATCCAGAAAAATGGGAGGAGAATAAGTAGGCAGCATCATAATTGTGCTCTTCATAATTGAAAAATGCTCCCAAATAACATAGGAAAAGCATGAGGAATAAGGAAATTAAAAACCCATTTTCCAAGAAACGTTTGTTCAGATAAAAGGTAGGAACAAAAGAAAATACGAGAGGAAACAGAACAAATGACAGTTTTTTTTCAATTCCAAACATGGCTTCTTGTGGGTCTATCGCATTCATCGCATACAGTGAATAGAACGGAAGAAATAAGCTTACTCCGAGGAGAATTATATTGAATTTAAAGGTGAGTTCTTTCTTCACTATACCCGTAATCACGATCACCAAGAATAATAAACAAAATAGCCCGGTAAGACCAGGCAATAACATCCACCCGGCTAATAACAGCATTAGCGCCCATTGATACACCCTTGGATAGTTAAATTTCATTCGTTCAAGATTTCAGTATAACACCCCACCAGTTTATCTTCTTCCACCGTCCAATTAAATGTATCCTGAACAAGTTTTTT
>JBEGMB010000220.1:0-2612 GCA_041183245.1 Bacteroidota bacterium | reverse complement strand
GTGTTTTATCACCCGCTTTTGTTTGTTCCAATTGATCTTGTGTAGGAACCGGATCTGTTACTGGATCATCTTCAATTACCGGAGGAATAAACGCCGTCATTTTTTCCAATGGTGGTGGTGGCGGTGTGGTTGGCGGGGGAGGCGGTAAATCCTTTGGTGGGGGTTGTACCGTCCACGTTTTATCGCTTCCTTTAGGAGCCTCGATCTCTTCTTTTGGTAAGTTACGAATAATAAACATGGCCAATGAACCTAAAACAAAGGCAAGGATCATACTTCCCATAATTAAGGTAAGGCGCTTATTATAATTCTTCCGTAAGGTATAGGCTCCGTATGCCTTATTTCTATGTTCAAATACTAATTCGTTCCTTACATGGGATGTTACCAACCATCCTTTGGCTGAAAAATAACTAAACAATGAGTATGTGGAAACCAATCCTACAATGACCCAAACTACTGCTAATTCCATGGCGTTACTTTTTTAATTGGGTTTCTAATAATTTAAGTTCTGCCGGAAGCATTGGTACAGGGGCAATTACGCCAATTTCTGCGATTTTAACCTCATCAATTAAATCAATGAAATTCTTACATAGGGCCTTGTCATCTGTTTTTACTAATACTTTCAAGGCTTCTGGTTTTCCTTTCAATTGTTCTAACTCACGCGTGTAGGTTGTGTCTGCCATCTGTTTTGCTTTCACCTTCTTTACCAATCCCTCCTTACGAAGTAGAACGTAAGAATTCAAATCAGCTAACACCTTTCTAAGTCCTGAAGCGCTAAAATTTGTTTCAGTTAATTTTGTTGGTCCATCTTTACCTGGACGATCTGCCGGATAGAACTCACCCGTGTAATAGAAAATTTTATCCTTAGACAAAAGGAAGGTAATTCCATTATTTAATTTTGGGGCATTCTTGTCAACGGGTTCATCGATTTTGGCAGGATAGGCCAAGCTCATTACTTTCGGTTTACTAAAAGTAGATGTTAAAACGAAGAACGTCAGTAGAAGAAAAGCCAAATCTACCATTGGCGTCATATCAACTCGTGTTGATGACTTCTTCGCTCTTTTCTTCCCTTTGTCGTGACCACCGCCACCACTTTCTGCTATTTCTGCCATGGTTAGTTGGGATTATTCGGATTAAACTCCGAAGATGTAACAAAGTTCAAATTATTCAAATTCAACTCACGAAAGACGTCAATTACTTTTTCCGCTTTTTTGTAAACAGATTTACCATCCGCACGAATAATAAACTTCGGCTTAAAATCATCGGCATCCGGAGCCAATCCTTTTTGTTTAGCCTCTTCGTAAGCAGTCTTCCCAGTATTTAATGCAGCCATTTGACTGTATGAAATCCAGTTTTTAAGTTGGTTGTCAAGCGAATCCAAGGGAATACCTTCTGTTTTGAACTCCTTTCTACTATCACCAGGAAGATCAATATAAGCGGGCAATTCCTTCATTGTGCAGCCAAACGTTGACATTAATGCGAACTTTTCAATTTGTTCTTCATTAAAAGACACTTTATAAAGAGACGCCATATTATTTAGCGCTTCTTTACGGGCTTCGGGATTCGTAAGATTAAAATACACTTTTCCGTCTGGATCAAGGGTAACCATTATGTTGTTTTCAGGAATCACTTTGTCGGAGATACTTGAGGCCGTTTCAACGGTAACTGGTTCACTCGGACGAAAAGACGCCGCTAACATAAAGAAAGTCACCAACAAGAACGCCAAGTCAACCATTGGCGTCATGTCAATCGACGGAGAACTCTTGGGGATTTTTATTTTTGGCATTAGTAAAATGCGTTAATTTAAAATCCGATTAGTTCTTAGAAGAAAAATCTTGTACAATCGTAAAGCTAGCCTCATCAATGCTGTAAGTCATTGAGTCGATTTGCGTTGAAAACACGTTGTACATGATAATTGCTATGGTAGATGCAGTAATACCAAATGCCGTATTGATAAGGGCCTCGGAAATACCTGTTGCAAGCGCCGCAGTATCTGGCGAACCGTGAGACATCGCCGCGAATGAACGAATCATACCAAGTACTGTTCCAATCAAACCAACTAAGGTTGCGATGGTAGCACACGTTGATAAAACCGAAAGGTTTTTAGAAAGCATTGGTAACTCAAGGGCCGTTGCTTCTTCCAATTCTTTTTTCAATGTTTCTAGTTTTTGCTCTTTATCCATTGAACCGTCGGTTGAAATATGGCTGTATTTTTCCATACCGGCACGAACCACATTTGCTAAAGATCCTTTTTGCTTGTCGCACGCAGCAATTGCTCCAGCAAAATCCTTGCTGTCCATAAACCCTTTGATTTGAGCGATGAATTTGTCTGTTTTACCTTTTCCATTCGCTAACAACAAGGTTACTAAACGCTCGATAGAGAAAATAACGATGATGATATTAATTGCTACTAATCCTGGTACAATAAAGCCTCCTTTATAAATTACCCCTAATAAATTACCCTCCATTGGTTCTCCTGTTGGATCGTTATCTACGAAGTTGCTCGGATCACCGAAAACATACTTAAAGATTAATATTCCCGCAACCAAGGCTAAAGCCATTGCTAAAAATGCAACAATCGCCGAAAATCCTCCAGCGGTCTTTTTTGCTCCATT
>JBEGMB010000219.1:0-5427 GCA_041183245.1 Bacteroidota bacterium | reverse complement strand
CGTTCGGTTTCGCTGACTCGTTTAACATATTTCGTCTCTTTAAGCACCTTTTCCCAAACTACTTGACTAAATAAAGTAGCTAATTCTTGGGCTTTTGAAGGATTCGTTTCGTTAATTGTTTTCCAAGTTTCTCCCTCGACGCCATTAACAATTAAAAAAGCCACAAAATCCGTTTCAAGTGCCTCCAATTGCGCCAAGGATAAACACGGATAGTGCATTATTGTTTATTTTCAGCGGTATAAACATCCAAGGTCACATCCACCACTTCAGGCAATGTTTTCTGGGTTGTTGCTTGTTCAAAACTCAGGGTGTAGGTGCCTTTTTTAGGGAATCTATCGTGCATGAATAATTTAGAGAATGAAACTAACGAGCCGCTTTTATCTCCAGTCCATTTACCCGTAGCATCCGCCGTAACAATTTCTAAAGGGAATCTTTGCGACTTTCCCATGGGGCCATTTATTGTTAAGTATAACCACAAATTTGAATAGGGATAGTCAACCGTAGTTCTTACCGTAAGCACAAAATCATGGGTACTCACTGTGTCTGTGATTTCAACCTTAAAGGTTGGGTGGAACTTCTCTTTCCACGTGTGTCCTGAAATTGGAATCGACTGATTGAATACGGCATCAGAGCCGCATGAAAGCAGTAAAAAAACTGCGCTAAAAAAAACAGGAATCAATCTAAATAAGCTCCTATGCATTGGATACAGGTTGATTTGGATTTCTAGGTTTTTTCTTCTTTTTCTTTCGGGGCTTCTGCTTATTCTCAAAGCGATTGAGACTATCTTGTCCAACTACGTTATCAAATCCAATCTCTACTTCCTTCTCTACTTCAAACGCAAATTCCTTCAAGTCTCTTGGGGTATTTCCGTTTTTATTCATTTGTTGAACTTTGCGGACTTGTTCGGGGGTTAAGACCACCAGCGCGCCCTCACCCGGATAGGCGTACCACATCAAGTGTTTAAACACATCCGTTTTAACGTGATAGGCATCCCCTTTCTCAGTTTTTAACTTAATGTCAGCTCTGGGCAAGGCTTTCATTGCCTCGGTATACATGTCTAACTCATAATTCAAGCAACACTTTAATTTACCACACTGTCCTGCCAATTTCTGTGGATTCAATGACAACTGTTGGTACCGTGCAGCTGCCGTTGAAACGGATCTAAAATCAGACAACCATGTTGAGCAGCACAATTCTCTACCGCATGAACCAATACCACCCAATCGGGCCGATTCTTGACGAGAACCAATTTGACGCATTTCAATTCTTACTTTGAATGCATCGGCCATATCTTTGATAAGTTGTCGGAAATCAACACGACCTTCTGCTGTATAATAGAATGTCGCTTTCGACAAATCGGCTTGGTACTCGACATCTGAAATCTTCATTTCTAATTTCAAATTCATAGCAAGCGTCCGCGATTTGTGCATGATGTCTTTCTCTAGCGAACGCCCTTTTATCCAAAGGTCAATTTCGGCTTGAGTGGCCACATGCATGATTTTCCGGGCCTCCACGTGTTTAAACGTTGGGGCTTTTCGCTTAACTTGTATACGCGCTAATTCTCCAACTACCGAAATAACTCCGATGTCGTAACCCGAAGAAGCCTCAACAACCACAACGTCCCCGGCCTGAAGTCCCAAGCCATTTACGTTTCTATAAAATCCTTTGCGCGCGTTCTTAAAACGCACCTCTACAATTTCATAAGGTTTTTGATTTTCAGGAAGGGCGACATTGCTAAGCCAGTCGTATACTTCTAATTTGTCACAACCACCACTGCTACACAGCCCGTTATTCTTACACCCGTTAGGGGTTCCTCCTGATCCACATGATGCGCAGCCCATTTCTTTTTTTTGGTAAAAATAAACAATTAAGCGCGATGAATGAACCTCATCGACTGAAAACTCATTTGAGTAAAAAGGATTTTCGTATTGGCGTTGCGTTCTATGTGATAATGGGCTGCGTCAAGGTCATCGATAAACAAGCGAATATTGTTTCCGGTGATATAGGGCGAAAATTTATCAATGAAATTAAATTCCTCAGCAGTTAATCTTACATGGTCTGGCCCCAGGTAATTAAGCATTAAACTTTGACGAAGCATATGTAAGGCGTAAAGAATAAATACTTTTTGACGTTCTTTGGTGAGGGAAGAAACCTCATCGGCCCAATCCATCATTTGTATCACATCCTTTTTGTAGCTGCTACGCATCATTTTTATGAATAAATCTCGATACATGGCCGTAGTTTCACCCTCGTTCAATAATTCGAATGCGGCACATAAATCCCCATCGGCAAAGGAAGCCAAGCCATCAGCAATCGATGCCTCCATTTGACGTTCCTTTTGTAAATACGTTGATATCTCAAAAGAATTTAGTCGAGTCACTTGCAAAGCCTGAGTTCTTGAGCGTATCGTAGGTAAGATCGCTTGAGGCTTACTTGAAAGCAGAATAAACACGGTTTGAAGGGGCGGCTCTTCTAGAATTTTCAAGATTTTATTTGAAGCTTGAATATTCATTTCATCCGCAGCAAAGATGATCATTACTTTATACCCGCCCTGAAACGATTTCAAACTAATTTTCCTAACAATTTCTTTACTCTCCTCACTGCCAATAATTGGCTGACGTTCTTTGTCATCCATATATTTCACCCAATCAAATAATGAGAAATAGGGAGATGACAACACAAATTCCCGCCATTTAGGGTATAAGTTATCGGAGGTTTTAGTAAGAGATTGTACTACGGGAAAAACAAAATGTAAATCGGGATGCTGTAATTCATTTACCTGAAGACAGGAACTGCATTGACCGCAGGCATCCTGATCGTTCGGATTTTCACAAAGTAAATACCGACTAAATGCAAGTGCCAAAGGAAGGGTTCCATAGCCCTCATTTCCGATAAATAACTGTCCATGTGCAACCTTACCAGATTTAGCCTCTCCTAATAAATCAGCAATTCGTTCTTTTTGCCCAACAATATCCTTAAAAAACATAGGTAAAATTAAGCATTATCTGTGGCATTTACTGTGTGTGAATCTTTAGAGATGATCAATACAAACTCACCTTTAATCGCTACTGAATTAAAATGTTCAAGGGCCTGATCCACTGTGCCCCGAAAGTGAAATTCAAACATTTTTGAAATTTCTTTAGAAACACAAATCTTACGATTCCCCCCAACATGAGTAGCTAATTGTTCTAGCGTTTTAATTAAGCGATAGGGGGATTCGTACAAAACCACCGTACAGTCCATGGATGCAATGTATTCTAAACGCGTTTGACGTCCTTTTTTATGAGGTAAAAATCCTTCGAAATAAAAGCGATCACAGGGTAAGCCAGAAGACACTAAAGCCGGAACAAAAGCGGTTGGTCCGGGAAGACATTCTAAAGGAATTCCCTGTTCCACACAGGCTCGGATTAAAAGAAATCCCGGATCAGAAATCCCAGGTGTACCAGCATCTGAAACCAAGGCTACAAGGGTTGACTGTTGAATAATCCGAATCATTTCATTTAACTGTGCATGCTCATTATTGGTGTGGAATGAAATTACTTTCTTTTGAATGCCCAAATGATTCAATAAATTTCGTGTAACCCGGGTATCTTCTGCAATGATTAGATCGCACTCTTTTAACACACGAATAGCTCGAAGCGTAATGTCTTCTAAATTTCCAATCGGTGTTGGAACAATACAGAGTTGTGAAGTATTCATCGGGTTAATTGTACATAATCTTTGAGTACTGTCTCTAAAAATTTCATTTGATCGGTAATTGGCTCCTCTATTTCAAGGCGTTGCTGTGTTTTCAAGGTGACCTGATCAAGTAATTCCTTCACTTCAGGTTCTTTGAATTTTTTATACTGTTCAATAACCTTCTTCAAGTACATCATGTCCTCATCCGTAAAGGTAATGCACTTTTCATAGGTAGGAACATATTCCACTTCCGTTTGTCTACTGAGCACTTCCTTAAGCGTAAACGTTCGATTGGGCTTGGTACGAATGGCAATAACGGAGACCATCATATCGCCAACGCGTTGTCTTAAGGGCGTCATGGAAGCTACCAATAAATCGATTGCGGAGATAAAAGGGATTAATCCAATAAATGCTGGATTCGAAACCAAAGAAATCCAAAAGAACTCTCCCCGCATTACCCATCGAACAAAAATATCACGAATAGTCATTCGATCGCCATTCACGCGAACCATTCGAATTCCCATAGCCATTTTACCTAGGGTTTGCCCGTTAAAAAAATATTCCATCATCGGTTTATAGAGTACAATGGGCAGGTTTACAAGTAGAATAAATAAACCAACCAATACATCCATATCAGAATAAGCCACCCGAACGCTATCAATCAATGAAAGCATCACAATAATCAGATAAACATATCCAATGGCTGTATCGAGCACATAGGCTAAGCCGCGTTGTAAGACCGATGCCATTTCGAACTCGATCTTAACGTGTTGTGCTGAAATAAACTCTACCTTATCCATTAGCCAAACACGGATTTAACAATGTCCTCAATTTTCTTCGCTTGAATCACCTCAATTTGATAATCTTTAGGTTTCACGCCTTTATTGTAGGATGAAATAAAAATATGTGTGTATCCTAATTTTTGGGCTTCTGAAATTCGCGTTTCAATTCGATTAACCGGACGAATTTCACCAGACAAACCAACCTCAGCGGCAAAGGTATAAGAGCGAGAAACCGGAATATCTGCATTTGAAGATAATACCGCAATGATCACCGCTAAATCCACTGCGGGGTCATCTACTTTAATCCCACCTGCAATATTTAAGAATACATCCTTTGACGCCAAACGGAATGAACAACGCTTTTCTAAAACAGCTAACAGCATATTTAAACGCTTGGCATCATAGCCATTAGATGAACGCTGTGGTGTTCCATACGCGGCAGTACTAACAAGCGCCTGAACTTCGACCTGCAAGGGTCGTAGGCCTTCTACGGTAGTTGAAATACACGAGCCGCTTAGGCTACCATCAGTATTTGTGATTAAAATTTCCGAAGGGTTTTCAACCATGCGCAGTCCGCTTCCCTGCATTTCATAGATTCCCAATTCATTGGTTGATCCAAAACGGTTTTTTACCGTCCGTAGTAAGCGATAAAAGTGATTTCTGTCCCCTTCAAATTGCAACACGGCATCCACCATATGTTCCAAAACTTTAGGTCCCGCAATCGTACCTTCTTTGGTGATGTGACCAATTAAAAATACTGGAACATCCATTTCTTTAGCAAAACGCAAAAGCAGGGCAGTACATTCTCGTACTTGACTTACACTACCCGGAGCACTTTCAATGTGAGGAGTGAACAAGGTTTGAATCGAATCTATAATTAAAATTTCGGGAAGTGATTTTTCAGCATGGGAAATTATTTGACTCACATCCGTTTCAATCAATAAGTGGCAATTTGGATTTTCGATAC
>JBEGMB010000218.1:0-10458 GCA_041183245.1 Bacteroidota bacterium | reverse complement strand
GCAATACCTTGACCACGGTCGGCATCATCTGCAATTAAAATTCCTATGGTAGCAAATCCATGCTTAAAATTTACATCGAAAAGATCAATTGTACCAACCGGTTTACCCGTTTCCTTGCGGTCAATCATTAAACGTACCTGTCCTGAATTTCGAAGGTTCGAAAACTGTTCAATAAGCTGATGTATATTGTGCATGGAGAACGGTACTTCCGTATGACTTACCCGCCAATTCAAGCGATTATTTTCCCATATAAATAAGGTAGATGCATCGTTTGGCTCTACTGCTCTTAGGGAAACCGTTAAACCATTCAAAAAGCTCATGACAGGACTATTTCACCATTAAAAACCTTAACTGCAGGACCAAGCAACCATATATGCTCAAAACCCGATTTATTTCGAGCAAAACGCACTGCTAATTTCCCACCCTTTGCATTAACAATTACAGTTCCTTGGGTGAGTTGATTTCGAAACGCTAAAAATAAGGCACATGCCGTGGCGCCTGTACCACAAGCTAAGGTCTCCCCTTCTACGCCGCGTTCATAAGTCGAAATATCAATTTCATGGCTTGATTTAACTTGAACCAAATTCACGTTTACTCCGTCCTTAATATATTGCGCTGAGTAACGAATTTCACGACCTAAAGCTAAGGTATTCTCCGTGCTTAAATCATCCGATAAGGTAATATAATGTGGCGAACCTGTATTCATAAGCGCTGAATCTACTCCAAAGAATTCAATATGATTTACATCTCCCATGTGAATACCTATGGAATTATCTTCAAGCGTATACTCATGAATTCCATCAATAGCATTAAACGTATGAGTTGTAGCCTCAACTCCTAGTGCATTTGCAAAAGCAACAACGCAGCGTGCCCCATTACCACAGAAACTTTTGGAACCGTCTGGATTATAAAAATCCATTTCAAAATCGGCCTCAGAGGATTCATTAAGAAGGATAAGTCCATCGGAACCAATGCCGTAATGGCGATTGCACATCCATTGTATTTGATCAATTCCCAAGGTGTTATGCTTACCACTACGGTTATCAATCATGATAAAATCATTTCCAGCGCCTTGGTATTTTTCAAACTGAACCAACATGCCGTAAAAGTAGGAAAATGTTGTCAAATGTGCTTAACAATCTTTAACAGCGCTCGATTTACAAATTTTCATTCAGCTTGTTAATATTGTAACGAATTAAAATTTAAGCACATGAAAGGAAAAAATTTGCTCAATGTATTATTGGTTTCTTTTTTAGGAGGAGCGCTACCTTTAGCCGCTTATTTAACCTATCAATCAACTTCAACCAAATTATCAGATAAGGTACTGGATGGTTCAAGCTACTATGCGCATCCTGTTGGTTTGAATGGCGAAGCATTGCCAGATTTAACAGCAGCTTCAGAAACTAGTGTTAATTCGGTTGTCCATGTTACGACTAAAGTAGTTTCTACAACCTTCCAACGGGATTTATTTCAAGAGTTCTTTTACGGACCGGGCGCAGGCGGACGAGAATTCAAGCAATATGGTTCAGGAGCAGGATCTGGTGTGATCATCTCCTCAGAGGGATATATTGTAACGAACAATCATGTCATTGAAAATGCGGCAGAAATCCATGTGATACTCAACGATAATTCAGAATATACGGCAAAAGTGGTCGGAGCAGATCCGTCAACCGACATCGCAGTATTAAAAATCGAAGGCACCGGAACCTTTGTACCGATGAAGTTCGGAAACAGTGATGCGTTAAAAATTGGAGAATGGGTGTTAGCCGTTGGCAATCCATTTAACCTCACCTCTACAGTGACCGCAGGAATTGTAAGTGCAAAAGCACGAAACATCAATTTACTCTCGGATAGAACCGATAAAGACGTGGTGCCGATTGAATCGTTTATTCAAACGGATGCGGCTGTGAATCCAGGAAACAGCGGGGGCGCGCTGGTAAATACCAAAGGAGAATTGGTTGGAATCAATACCGCGATTGCTTCTCAAACCGGCGCTTATTCTGGATATTCCTTTGCAATTCCGGTAAATCTTATGGAAAAGGTCGTTAAGGATTTAATTGATTACGGATTAGTTCAACGTGCTTATTTAGGGGTACAAATCTCTTCAATCAATCAAGAATTAAAAGAGAAAGAAAAGCTTCCCAACTTGAAAGGAGTTTATATCAATAGCGTGGTTGATGGCGGTTCTGCAGACAAAGGAGGATTGAAAACCGGCGACGTTATCCTAAAAATTGGAGTAAAAGAAGTCAATTCGCCAGCTCAGCTTCAAGAGGAAATTGGAAAACGTAGACCCGGCGATAAGGTAGTTGTCACGGTCCGCAAGAAAAACGGAGACGAAGAGGTACTTGATTTAGTACTTCGAAATAAAGACGGTGAAACCGAATTGTTAAGTAAAGAAGAAATTACAAAGAATTTTGCACTCGGAGCTACCTTCGTAGAGTTGACCGATAAAGAAAAGAAAGACTTAAATATCTCCTATGGTGTTAAAGTAAAGAGTATCACAACCGGAAAATTGAAGTCCATTGGGATCAGCGAAGGGACAATAATCACTAAGGTAAACAATGACCCGGTTGAGAATATCGATGAGTTAACCAATAAGCTTAATGGGGTTAACCGAGGAATATTATTAGAAATTGTTACCCCAAGTGGCGCAAGGGATTACAAAGGGTTCGGACTCTAGGTTACAAAAAAGTTACTAAATTGGAATGGTTGAAAAGTTGTTGAAAATCGCCAGATAAAAATTTTAGATTACACATTTTTTCATTTTACTTTGCTCAACAACATAATTAACTAAACATTCCTTAAATTATCTAATGAGACAGTTAAAAATAACCAAATCTATTACGAACCGCGAAAGTCAATCCCTGGATAAATATCTACAGGACATTGGCCGAGAAGAACTAATTACAGCTGAAGAAGAAGTTGAGTTAGCGCGCAAGATTAAAGCAGGCGATCAAAAAGCACTAGAAAAACTAACCCGAGCTAACCTTCGATTCGTTGTATCTGTTGCTAAGCAATATCAAAATCAAGGACTTACCCTACCCGACTTAATTAACGAAGGGAACTTAGGTCTGATTAAAGCAGCACAAAAATTTGATGAAACACGCGGATTCAAATTCATTTCTTATGCCGTATGGTGGATTCGTCAATCCATTCTTCAGGCTTTGGCTGAACAAGCGCGTATCGTTCGTTTACCACTAAATCAAGTTGGTTCATTAAATAAAATAAACAAGGCATTCTCACGCTTAGAGCAAGAATTTGAACGTCCACCTTCAGCTGAAGAATTAGCAGAAGCCCTTGAAGTTCCGGAGGAAAAAATTAAAGAAAGTCTTAACGTTTCTGGTCGTCACGTATCAATGGACGCTCCACTTTCAACCAATGAGGATGGAGGAACGCTAATTGATGTTATGGTGAATAACGACACGGCACGCACAGACTCTGGCTTAATGGCAGAATCCTTACAACGAGAAATCGAACGTTCACTAAGCACGCTAACCGATAAAGAACGTGAAATCATTCGCTTGTTTTTCGGTATCGGAATGAATCATGGTCTTACCCTAGAGGAAATCGGGGCAAAGTTTAATCTTACCCGCGAGCGCGTTCGTCAAATCAAAGAAAAGGCGATTCGTCGTCTGCGACACACTTCGCGAAACAAACTATTGAAATCTTATTTAGGATAACATATGAGGCTGCGTTTTCGCGGCCTTTTTTTTAGTTTATTTTTTCATCATCAATCAACAACAACATGAGTGTATCACTTGGCTATGAGCAAGAGCTCAAAAATCACATTGAACAGGAACGCGCAGCTGTCAAACTGCAAGGAAAGGTAGGCGAATTATTATATGACCAAGGCATTGAATTAGTGCTTTTTCGCCACCACTTACTCGACGTAACAATTTCTGAAATTCTAAACCTGCACGAATATGCAGCAAAGGTTGTAAACAAACCCATTGATGTATTTACAACGGCAGAAATGGCTGAGATCATAGCTTCTATGAACTTAGCCCCATCCAAATTAGACATTGGTAAACTCGCGAACGAATGGACAACCGAAGGGAATGGAATTTCAAAACTTGAGTTTCTTCAAAAAAAACTGGGTGGATTCAATCAAACAAGCGCTCCGAGTTTTGAGCCACGCGATGTCGTGCTTTATGGATTCGGTCGAATTGGTAGACTCGCTGCCCGCGAATTGATACGTCAGGCAGGAAAAGGTCAACAATTAAGACTACGAGCCATTGTAACCAGAGGAAATACAGACAAGGACATAATAAAACGTGCCTCTTTACTTAGTAATGACTCAGTACATGGCGCATTTAAAGGAACCGTTAATGTAGATTTAGAGCGCAAATGCTTGATAATTAATGGTCAGGTGGTGCAAATGATTGAAGCATCAGCACCCGAAGAGGTTGATTACACGGCGTTCGGAATTCATAATGCATTGGTTATAGACAATACAGGTATTTATACCAATCGAGAAACCTTATCTCGCCATTTAAATGCCAAAGGTGTTTCAAGAGTACTACTTACAGCACCTGGAAAAGAAATCCCGAATATCGTATTTGGCATAAACCAAGGAACCTTGGATTTGGAAAATGAGAAGATTTACTCTGCAGCCTCATGTACCACCAATGCAATTAGTCCGATTCTTAAGGTCATTGAAGACAAGTTAGGGATTGTGAAAGGACATATCGAAACGGTGCATGCCTACACCAACGATCAGAATTTATTAGATAATATGCACAAGAAAGTTCGACGTGGGCGTTCTGCTGCAATTAACATGGTTATTACGTCTACGGGTGCCGGAAGTGCCGTAACCAAAGTAATCCCTTCACTTCAAGATAAATTAACAGCGAACGCTGTTCGTGTCCCTACACCGAACGGTTCTTTGGCAATTTTAAGTTTAGAATTGAAAAATGAAACAAGCATTGAAGCAATCAATGAACTCATCAAAGATGCCGCATTAAACGGTGATCTTGTCAATCAAATTTATTATTCGTTTGACCCAGAACTTGTTTCATCAGATATTATCGGAAATACATGCTGTTCGGTATATGATTCAAACGCTACTATTGTTTCTAAAAACGGAAAGAACGTTGTTCTTTATACCTGGTATGATAATGAATTCGGATATACCAAGCAAGTAATCCGTTTAGCAAAGTATATCTCCAAGGTACGAAGAGCCATATATTACTAACTCATTAAACACCGGTTGTTGAAAAAATAGCCGGTTTTAAACCCCTTGGTCTTTGATTAAGCGTAACTTTGTAGCATTAAAAACTATAGAGTAAGCAGAATATGGCTGATATTTTTGAAAAAATCCAAGCGAATCGTGGTCCAATCGGAATGCACGCTAAAGAATCACATGGTTATTTTACGTTTCCAAAATTGGAAGGGGACATTGGTCCACACATGAATTTTAGAGGAAAGGAAAAATTAAACTGGTCTTTGAATAATTATTTGGGCTTAGCAAATCATCCAGAAGTCCGAAAAGCGGATGCGGATGCAGGAGCAAATTACGGATTTGCAATGCCAATGGGCGCGCGAATGATGAGTGGGAACTCCAATTTTCACGAGCAATTGGAGCGCGAATTAGCGGATTTCGTTTCGAAAGAAGACTCTATTCTTGTGAATTTTGGCTATCAAGCTATGGTTTCAGCGATTGATTGTTTAGTTGATCGTCACGATGTAATCGTATATGATGCTGAATCTCATGCCTGTATTCTTGATGGAGTGCGACTTCACATGGGAAAACGCTATGTATTCAAACACAACGACATCGAGGATTGTGAAAAACAATTGCAACGAGCTACTAAATTAGCTCAAGAAACAGGTGGAGCAATCTTGGTAATCACTGAAGGTGTATTTGGAATGCGTGGTGATCAAGGCGCACTTAAAGAAATCGTAGCCCTAAAAAAGAAATATAATTTCCGTCTATTTGTTGATGATGCCCATGGAATTGGCACGCTTGGAAAAACAGGTGCAGGAACAGGAGAAGAGCAAGGCGTACAAGATGATATTGACATTTATTTTGGAACATTCGCGAAGTCATTCGCTATGATTGGCGGATTTGTAGCAAGTGATGCGCAAGTGGTTGAATATTTAAGATATAACATGCGATCCCAAATTTTCGCTAAGGCTATGCCGCTTCCACTGGTTGTTGGAGCCCTTAAGCGTCTTGAATTGATTCGAACAATGCCTGAATTGAAAGATCGATTATGGGAAATCACTAACGCCTTACAATCCGGATTAAAAGCAGCTGGTTTTGAAATCGGGCCAACCAATTCTTGTGTAACACCAGTATACATGAACGGGTCCATTCCTGAATCTACCAATTTGATATATGATTTGCGTGAGAACTATAATGTATTCTGCTCGATGGTGGTATATCCAGTAGTTCCTAAAGGAATGATTATTTTACGCTTGATTCCAACGGCGGTTCATACCATGGAAGATGTAAATTACACCATTGAATGTTTTTCTAAAATTGTAGATAAATTAAAGAATGGCGAATACATGAGTGAGACTATTGCAAAAGTGTAAACAGGAAACCATTGAACATAAAAAAAGGAGCTAAGTGCTCCTTTTTTTTATACCTGATAAGTTCATCTACCCTTCTTTTCCGGGATTAGATTTCTTACCTTTTTGTTTTTTTACAGCCAGGCTCAACTCTTCTTTCCCATCTTCAAAATCCATAAGTACGGTATCTCCTTCAGCCATGTTGTGATTTATGATACCCTCCGCTAATGGATCTTCAATGAATTTTTGGATTGCTCGTTTTAATGGACGCGCACCAAACTTTTCATCATATCCTCTTTCCACGATAAAATCTTTAGCTTTTTCAGTTAACTCCAGATTATAACCAAGGGTTTTGATGCGAAGGATTAATTTATCCAATTCCAAATCAATAATCTTATGAATATCCTCTCTTGTCAACGAACGGAACATAATCATGTCGTCTACACGATTTAAAAACTCAGGTGAAAATGCTTTTCTGAGTGCGTTTTGAATTACAGCCTTTGAATTCTCTTCTTTCGATTCTTCTTTTGCCTTGGTACCAAAACCTACACCCGTCCCAAATTCTTGCAATTGACGAGCACCAATGTTTGATGTCATGATTAGAATAGTATTCTTAAAATCAATCTTACGACCCAGACCGTCGGTCATGTGACCATCATCTAGTACCTGAAGCAATAAATTAAATACATCAGGATGCGCTTTTTCAATTTCATCCAATAGAATTATTGAATACGGTTTTCTACGAACCTTTTCGGTGAGCTGTCCCCCCTCTTCATACCCTACGTATCCCGGAGGCGCTCCCACTAGGCGTGAAATGCTGAATTTCTCCATGTATTCAGACATATCAATTCGGATCAAGGCATCTTCTGTATCAAAAAGATACTTGGCAAGCACTTTCGCTAATTGTGTTTTCCCAACACCTGTTGGTCCTAAGAAAAAGAACGATCCGATCGGCTTGTTTGGGTCTTTTAACCCCGCTCGATTACGTTGAATCGCCTTCACTACCTTCATTACCGCTTCATCTTGTCCAATAACTTTCCCGTTTAAGGCATCTGTCATATTCACAAGTTTACCTGATTCAGTCTGGGAAACTTTTGTTAATGGAATACCGCTCATCATAGAAACAACTTCAGCGACATCTTCTTCGGTAATAGTAATGCGGTTGCTTTTAGATGATTCTTCCCATTTACGTTTCTCTTCTTCTAATTTCTCAGACAGCTTACGTTCCGTATCTCTAAACTCAACAGCTTTCTCGTATTGCTGAGCCTTGATAACTTCACTTTTCTTTACCTTAATGTTCTCGATTTCTTGTTCAATTTCAACAATCTCTTTGGGAACATTAATGTTCGTAATATGCACCCTTGAACCTACTTCATCCAAGGCATCAATCGCCTTATCGGGAAGGTGACGATCTGTAATGTATCGTTCCGTTAGCTTTACACAAGCGGTAATTGCTTCTGGCGTGTAGGTAACCGAGTGATGTTCTTCGTATCGCTCTTTAATGTTATGTAAAATCTGAATGGTTTCATCAATAGTAGTTGGCTCAACAATCACCTTTTGGAATCGTCGTTCAAGTGCTCCATCTTTCTCGATATATTGACGGTACTCGTCCAAAGTTGTGGCTCCGATTGCTTGAAGTTCTCCGCGTGCTAAGGCTGGCTTGAACATATTTGACGCATCAAGGGAACCGCTGGCACCACCCGCACCAATAATGGTATGGATTTCATCAATAAATAGAATTATATCAGGATTCTTCTCTAACTCCTGCATCACTGCTTTCATGCGTTCTTCAAATTGTCCACGGTACTTAGTACCTGCAACCAAGGACGCTAAATCCAAGGAAACTACACGTTTGTTAAAAAGAATTCTGGACACTTTTCGTTGTACAATACGCAAGGCTAAGCCTTCGGCAATGGCACTTTTCCCAACGCCTGGTTCACCTATTAAAATCGGATTATTCTTTTTTCTACGGGAAAGGATTTGGCTTACACGTTCGATTTCTTTTTCGCGACCAACAATTGGATCCAAACGCCCAAGTTCGGCCATCTTTGTTAAGTCACGACCAAAATTGTCGAGTACAGGGGTTTTAGACTTTGAATCTGCAGGTCGTTTTGGAACCCCTCCCGCATCCTCTTCTTCGTCGTTATTCCCAGGGAACTCCGCCCTTGGAAATTTATTTTCTTGATTCATTGACATATATTCTTCTTTAAGATTTTCATACATAATACCATATTTATTAAGCACTTGACAGGCCACACAATCGTCGTATTTCAAAATGGTTAATAAAATATGTTCGGTACCGATCATACTTGACCGGAATAACTTAGACTCCAGGAAGGACTGCTTCAAAATATTCTCCGATTGCTTTAAAAGGGGAATGTTCGTAGGAAGAAAAACAGCATTCGTTGAAGATTGCTTGAGAATGGTTTCCAATTCATCAGAGAGCGTTTCAAATGAAATATCAAATTCTTTAAGCAATTCAAATGCTTTCCCCTCGTTGAGTTTTATAATAGCGAGCAACAAATGTTCAGGAGCTACAAACTCGTTTTTCAACCGAACTGCCTCTTCCCTACTTATTCGAATTAAATCTTTTACTCTTGGCGAAAACTTAGCCTCCATCCTACATTGTTATAAGTGCAAATATAATTTTAATCTTCATCCGAAGTTCAATTTAACGCTTATAGAAACAAGATTATTCACAATTAAGTTACATGGTGCCCTTTATTCACATGTATGGCTCTAAATTGTTAGTAAATTCCTTAATAATCGGGTCATTTACGCAGGTCCTTTTGTTAAATTTGTCGTTCTAACTAAATTTATAATAATAGGGCTCGAAGATTATGGCAGAAGGTGAAAAAATTATACAGATAAATATTGAGGATGAAATGAAATCAGCATACATCGATTATTCGATGTCTGTTATTGTTTCTCGTGCATTACCTGACGTGCGTGACGGGTTTAAACCGGTACATCGTCGCGTTTTATATGGTATGCAAGACTTAGGTGTTTATTCAAATCGTCCATATAAGAAATCAGCGCGTATTGTCGGTGAAGTGTTAGGTAAGTATCACCCGCACGGTGATAGCTCTGTATACGACACGATGGTGCGTATGGCGCAGGAATGGTCCTTGCGTTATCCGTTAGTAGATGGACAAGGTAACTTTGGTAGTGTGGATGGAGATTCTCCGGCAGCTATGCGTTACACGGAAGCAAGATTCAAGAAGATTGCTGAAGAAATGCTAGAAGATCTAGACAAGGAGACGGTAGATTTTAAACCAAATTTTGACGATAGTTTAGAGGAACCAACGGTTTTACCAACAAAAATCCCGAATCTATTAGTAAATGGTGCTTCTGGAATTGCTGTTGGTATGGCGACCAATATGGCGCCGCACAACCTTACCGAAGTAATCGATGGTATTGTTGCCGTTGTTGATAATCCAGAATTGCCGGCAGAAGAATTATTACAATACGTTAAAGCCCCGGATTTTCCTACTGGAGGTATCATTTATGGATATGAAGGAGTTCGTGATGCTTTATTAACCGGTCGTGGACGAATCGTGATGCGCGGTAAAGCGGAAATCGAAGAGGTTCAAGGACGTGAACAAATCATTATCACCGAGATTCCATATCAAGTGAACAAGGCCGAAATGATTAAGAAAATCGCCGAGCTTGTAAACGATAAAAAGATTGAGGGAATTTCTGATTTACGCGATGAGTCAGACCGTAACGGAATGCGCGTTGTGGTGGAAATCAAGCGTGATGCGATTGCGAATGTAGTGTTAAACAAACTATATAAGTTTTCCTCGCTACAAACCTCATTCTCAGTTAATAACATCTGTTTAGTAGACGGTAGACCGCGCTTATTAAACTTACGCGAAATCATCGACCAGTTTATTTTATTCCGTCACGATGTGGTGGTTAGAAGAACGCGTTATGAGCTTA
>JBEGMB010000217.1:0-4743 GCA_041183245.1 Bacteroidota bacterium | reverse complement strand
AGGCAATCGGGTAAAACAACGCTTTGCCAAATGCTTAAACCTGCATTTACCTACGTGAATTTAGAGGATATTTCTTTGCGGAATTTTGCTAAGAGTGATCCGAAGGGATTTATAGAAACTTACAGAAATGGTGTCATCATTGACGAAATTCAATATGTCCCTGAATTGTTTTCTTACTTGCAAGTATATACGGACCAGCGTCAAGTCAATGGTGAATACTTGATTACAGGCTCACAACACTTTTTATTATCCCAGCACATTGCTCAGTCACTTGCGGGTAGAATAGCCCTTTTTAACCTATTACCCTTGTCGTATTCTGAACTGCAAAAGGGGAATTTCATGTTTGATAACTGGGAAGAATATGTGATTCGCGGTTCGTATCCCCGCAAGTGGTTCAACAACATTGATGCAGTCGAATACTATGGAAACTACTTGAATACCTACATCGAACGCGATGTACGAATGCTTAAAAACATCTTGAACCTGGATGTATTCCAAAAATTCATAAAACTACTGGCCGGTAGAACAGGACAGCTTTTTAACCAAAGTAGTTTGGGCAATGAATTGGGTTTAGACAATAAAACCGTTAATGCATGGATGGCACTCTTGGAGGCTTCGTTTATTGCCTTTCGTTTGTATCCCTATCATTCAAATTTCAACAAACGCATAGTAAAAACACCGAAAATCTATTTTTACGACACCGGTTTATTGTCCTATTTGTTAGGTCTTCGCACGGTTCAAGATGTTGAAATACATTTTGCTAAAGGACAACTCTTTGAGAATTTCATCATCCTGGAAAAATTGAAAAGCACTTGGAATTTTAAAACCCACGAAAACTATTATTTTTGGCGCGATTCTTCTGGTAATGAAGTGGATCTGTTGATAGAAGATGGCGCCAAATTACTCGCGGTTGAAATCAAGTCCTCCCAAACCATACACCCTGATTTTTTCAAAAATATGCAACACTTTTCGAAAGTGAAGCCTGATGTAATTCCCTTCTTAGTTTATGGTGGTAAGGAATATCAAAAAAGGACCTTTGGCACCGTACTGGGATTTAATCAATTAAACGAAATGAAATCCGATTTAAAGAAGTGAAACTACCATTTTAATGAATGAAACCAACAATTCAATTGAAATAAACATTGCCTTAGGGTGCGGTCCACGTCGGACGTATCGAAGGGCGCACCCAGGAAACACTTAATTACCCCAACATCTGATTACACCCGCGGATGTCGGATTGGTTCACGCGGCCTTCGAGGGTGAATCCTCCGGGAACGATGCGACCAATGTCGTCGGTAGCGATGAAGCTGCAGCTGTTTAAGTTGGCTAAGTCAATGACGTTAATTGCCCCGCGCTGTCCCGCTGGAACCTGAACCATGGGATCACTCACATCACGCAATTGCACCTGCATCCATGCCGGCGTGCTGAAGATTAAATCGGGTCCGCAATACCCCTGGGAAAGCAATTCGGTCATGCCATATTCGGAATGAATATCGGAAGTTTGTAAGCCCTGCTTTAAGGCATCGTGCAACTCGGATTTTGTTAGCTCCTGTCTTCGTCCTTTCATGCCTCCCGTTTCTACCACCACGGCCTTCGAAAAATCTTTTCCCTGCTCGGCTAAATCTAACAAGGCATACGATACCCCAAACAACATGCACTTTCTACCCGAAGCGATGGCCGCTTGATAGCGCGCATGAATTTGTTCCATTTCGTTCAACATAAATCCCGACAACCCATGTTCCGTTTGCTTAATTAAACCGTCCATCATATACACCAAACCAGAGGACCCTTGTTCCAAATAATTCGGCAACAAGGCTAAGATTACCCAATCCTTTGGACTACCGAAATAAGCTTCAAACCCACGAGAATAGCTTTGCTCATAAAGCGCCGGTCTCGTTACAACGTGCTTACTTCTACCCTGCTCGCCCGTTCCGCTGCTTAAAAAGACCAAAGGATCGGTTGGAATTTCTTCAGAAACTACATCGTATTCTTTGAAAAATCGAATCGGAAGAAAAGGAATCTCCTCGAAGCGGATTACTTGATCAACCTTCATTAAGCGCGCAAAGTCGCGGTAAATCGTGCAATGTTTCAATTGAAATTGGGCAATCTCCACCGCCAAGGCCTGAAATTCGGTTTGGTTTCGTAAATCAAATATTCTCCTCGAATCAATCATGACACAAAAGTAAGAAGTTCTTTAAGAATCATCGGTTTTCCCTACCTTTGAACTTTCCAAACTGCGAATTGTTTCAACCCCATGAAAAAGACCTGTGTTCTCCTAATCCAACTTGGCACGCCGGATAGCCCTAAAACCTCCGACGTTCGACGCTACCTCTCCGAATTTTTGAACGATCGGCGTGTCATTGATATTCCGTGGCTTGCGCGAAAAATTCTGGTAAATGGAATTATTGTGCCGTTTAGAGCGCCGAAATCTGCCAAGATATACAAGGAATTATGGGAACTTGGGCATGGCGTTTCTCCCCTACTCACCTACACCCAAAACGTAAGCAAGCTGCTTCAAGCAGAATACAACCCCGAGGAAGTTACAATAGAATTCGCTATGCGCTACCAAAATCCATCGCTGGATTCCGTGCTTGAACGCATTCGCCTCGCCAACTACGACAAGATTGTACTATTCCCATTATTTCCGCAATATGCGAGCGCCTCTTCCGGTTCCGCTATTGAAAAGGCTATGCGAATTATTTCTTCGTGGTGGGTTATTCCAGAAGTTGCCGTGGCAGGACAATTCTATGACAATCCCTATTATATTGAAAATATCGTAGAGAATACCAAAGCATTCGACCTTAACTCCTATGACCACATCCTCTTTTCGTACCACGGCCTACCTGAACGACAAGTAGATAAGGTGTATGAAGGCACCGACCTATGTGGAGATCAGCCTTGTGAGACCGAGCTTAACGACAAAAACAAAATGTGCTACAAAGCAACGTGCTACGCGACCACTCGACTAATCGTAGAAAAACTAGGCCTTAAAGAAGATCAATACACAGTATGTTTTCAATCCCGTCTGGACAAGAAATGGTTAGAGCCCTTCTCTGATAAAATCGTGGAAGAACACGCCAAAAAAGGAGCCAAACGCCTTTTGGTTTTTAGTCCTGCTTTCGTGGCGGATTGCTTGGAAACCTTAATTGAGATTGGAAGCGAGTACCAAGAAATATTTGAAGAACACGGCGGGGAAACCGTAGATTTGGTCCCAAGCAATAACGATCACCCTTTATTTATCAAAGCCCTTAAACATCAATTAAAGGAAATGGGTATTTAGTTTGAATTCCTTGATTTATCACTATTTTTGCACTGAAAAACAATACAATGAATAATACCACAGAAAAACTGAACTACAAAGTTAAAGACATCTCCCTCGCAGAATGGGGACGTAAAGAAATAAAATTAGCCGAAGCAGAAATGCCAGGTTTAATGGCGCTTAGAGCGGAATATGGTGCATCAAAACCGTTGGCAGGTGCTCGTATCGCAGGATGCTTACACATGACCATTCAAACCGCTGTACTCATCGAAACCTTAGTAGAATTAGGTGCAGAAGTTACTTGGTCATCTTGTAACATTTTCTCTACGCAAGACCACGCCGCAGCGGCAATTGCAGCAGCAGGAATTCCGGTATATGCATGGAAAGGAATGAACGAAGAAGAATTTGATTGGTGTATCGAACAAACCTTGTTTGCTTTTGAAGGTGGACAAGCGCTCAACATGATCTTAGATGATGGTGGCGATTTAACCAACATGGTATTTGATCGTTACCCAGAACTTACCGCAGCAATCAAAGGATTGTCTGAAGAAACCACTACCGGAGTTCACCGCTTGTATGAGCGTAAGAAAAATGGTACTTTGGTAATGCCAGCCATTAACGTGAATGATTCCGTAACTAAATCGAAATTCGATAACAAATACGGATGTAAAGAATCTTTAGTGGATGCGATTCGCCGTGCGACAGATGTTATGATGGCCGGTAAAGTTGCCGTTGTATGTGGATACGGAGATGTAGGTAAAGGATCAGCTGCCTCGTTGCAAGGTTCTGGAGCTCGTGTAATCGTTACGGAAATCGACCCAATTTGTGCGCTTCAAGCAGCGATGGACGGATTCGAAGTGAAACGCTTAGACAACGTGATTGGATTAGCTGACATTATTGTTACGGCTACTGGAAACAAATCGATTGTAACTGGAAAGCATTTCGAAGCAATGAAAGACAAAGCCATCGTGTGTAACATCGGACATTTCGATAATGAAATCGATATGGCGTGGTTGAACAGCAAATACGGTGCAACGAAAATGGAAATCAAACCTCAAGTAGATTTGTACAATGTGAATGGAAATGACATCATTGTATTGGCAGAAGGTCGTTTGGTGAATTTAGGTTGTGCTACCGGTCACCCTTCGTTTGTAATGTCGAATTCATTCACGAATCAAACCTTAGCTCAACTTGAGTTATGGCATAATTCAGATAAATACGAAAATGACGTATACACTTTACCAAAACATTTGGATGAGAAAGTAGCGCGTTTACATTTATCTAAAATCGGTGTTGAGTTAGAAGAGTTATCTGCAGAACAGGCTGATTACATCGGTGTTGATGTTAAAGGTCCATTCAAAACGGATCATTACCGATACTAGGATTAAGATTATATTTGAAAAGCGGCCTCGGCCGCTTTTTTTATACCCTGTTCCACGGGATTTGAAATCCCGTGGAACAGGGTGTTCGTGCGACTCCGCTGG
>JBEGMB010000216.1:0-7296 GCA_041183245.1 Bacteroidota bacterium | reverse complement strand
GGAGATTCATTGTAGGTCTGCCGACCAACGCATTGAATAAGATCTTCATGACGCTATATTCAGAAATTGACCAAGAAGATTATTGTGACTCTTTATGTATCGCCTTATTAAAGAAACGAGGTAGTGGTAAATTTCCAAATGACCAAGAGATTAAAACAGCCTTACATGATAAGGATTTATACAATACCCAATCAAAAAACAGAAGTTATTTCTTTGAATTATTGGAGAACTTTAATAACCGCGAGTATGTAAATACCGCGAGTGAATTAATTACAATTGAACATATCTTCCCTCGCAATCCGGATAACAAATGGATCGGTGATTTAACCCCCAATGAGTATATAGACTTCAAAGAAAACAAACTAAATACAATCGCTAACCTAACACTATCGGGCAACAATGGTGCGTTGAGTAACTTGTCTTTTATAGATAAACGAGACATGAACACCGATGGTAAAGAACAGGGGTACGCGTTCTCAAGATTGTGGCTGAATGACTATTTGAAGAAACAAGAATGTTGGAACCTAGAGAAGTACAATGAGCGTTTTGAGATAATCTACGATCGATTCATTAATATTTGGGAATTACCCAAACTTAATGTACCAACCATTGACGTCGACTCTGAGCAGAATATATTTGATGCTGAGCCTCCTACAAATAAAAAGTTAGAGTATTTTATTTTTGAGGACACCAAAGTGGATGAAGTTCATGTTGCACAGATGTACTTTTATGTCCTTAGATCTCTATATGAGAAAAACCCGGAATTGTTATTGGAATCCAACCAGATTATAAAACTTTCTAAAACCGCATCCGATTTCAGAACGCCACAAGAATTAGTGAATGGGTATTTTATTGAAGCTAATATCGATAGCAACGCTAAGTTCTCCTATCTCAAAAAAATACTATCGGTTTTCGAATTGGAGGATGAATTGATCATTAAGTACAATTCTGAGATTAGTGGTGGTGCGGATAGGTTCTCCCGAAGAAGGAAATTTTGGGGAGATTTACTACCACAACTAAATCATCAAATTTTATTTACCAAAGTAAATCCCACGAGAGACTTCTGGTTAAGTGCTGGTGCAGGAATCAGTGGGCTTTCATATACATTACTGGTGACCAAATCCTATGCTGCAATTGAAGTCACAATCCACCGTGCATCAAAAGAGGAAAACAAGAGACTATTCAATCTACTCGAAAGTCATAAAAATGATATTGAAGGACGATTTGGCCAGCCTCTCCTATGGGAGATCATGAGTGACGCTAAAATGAGTCGGATAAAATATAAGTTAGACAGCGTCAATTTTTATGTGGATGGTGACATAGAAATCATTAAAGATTTTTTCATCACTAATTTAGGTGGGTTCTATGATGCGTTTAACCCAGTGATAACAATGTTAAAGGGGGTATGATTCTGTAATAATGGTCTGCGTATCCAAGATTGCAACTAAATAAAAAAAGCCATCATTTCTGATGGCTTTTTCGCTCCCCCTGCTGCCCCGATGCTTATCGGGGTTGAAGCAGCGAGCATTGAATTTATTCAGAATACTCGTTACGCAATTTAACAATGATTTCTGGGTATTTAAGTAAGTTTTCAATGTATTTTTTCGATTTCATTTTCTTTATATGTCGTTCAATATCATATGCTTGCTTTGAAGTTAAATTATCAATTATGTGGTAAGAAATCCATGGAATACCTTTGCAAGTAAATGAATTAGGGTATGTTTTAGAATTGTGCTGAATTAACCGAATTTTGAAATTATCCGTTGTCCCAGAGTATATTATATAAACACAATACATAGTGTCCACTAACTAAAAAATACTCAGGATATTGCGATGCTTACTTCTATATTGAGTTTAACCAGAGTAAAACTAAATAAAAAAAGCCATCATTTCTGATGGCTTTTTCGCTCCCCCTGCTGGACTTGAACCAGCGACCCTCTGATTAACAGTCAGATGCTCTAACCAACTGAGCTAAGGAGGAATGTCCTTTTATGTTGCTACCTTATATTCAGTTGTCCAACTGAGTGCCGACGCTTCCGGTCGGCATCATGACAAGCTGTGCTTCGTCATGACTAAGGAGGAATTTTGTGGAGGCAAAGATAGAAACTTTTCTATATTTTGCAATTCAATAGCAAAGAAAAATTTAAAAATCTTCGTCGGATATATTGAAATCGTCAAAGTGATCCTCATCCTCACTTGAAAATTCATCGCGATCAATGTAATCATCCACTTCACCTTCAACACGTTGTGCAGGACGTAAGATGTTGGTATCAGATACATTCAATCTAATCTCCGTGCGTACATTGCCGTCTTCTGTAATATAGCCTTTGGCATATGGAGCACCAACCAGTTCAACCAAAGTGCCCCTTGTTAAAAAGTCCACAATACGCATATTGCTTCCTTCACGTTTCCAAATGGTGCAATTAACCCACGTGGTTTTTGTTTTGGAGGAACCTGTTTTCTTATCGCGCCAATTCTTATTATGCGCCACTGGAAAGTTGATCGCAATAATACCGCGCTCCATAGGTTTAACAATGGCGTCCTTACCGATGTTTCCAATTAGTCGTGTTTCAAATACTGTAGCCATAGCTTTTCATTTAGCAATAACCACAAAATTAGCTAAATAACTAATTGTCAGTCAAATAAATTGAATTTAGTGCTGGTGGCCGTGCGGACCATGGGCATGCCCGTGAGAAATCTCATCTGCAGTAGCCTCACGAACTTCAAGGATAGTTCCTTCAAAATGTAAATCTGTTCCTGCCAAAGGATGATTGAAATCCATTTTCACTACGTCATCTGTAATTTCAAGAATTCTTCCACGCATTTGATGACCTTGTCCGTCACTCATTGGGATTAACGCACCAACTTTAAACATCTCGGTATCAAAATGTCCGTTCTCATCATGAAATACATTGCTAGGAATCATTACAATTTCGTCGTCAGATGGCAAGCCATATGCATTAGCTGCATGAATCGCGAAATCAAAGGCATCTCCTGTAGTTTTCCCGCTTAGGTTTGCTTCGAAATCTGGAATTAAAGAACCTACTCCATAAAGAAATACCAAAGGATTCGTTTCGTCAGTGATTTCGATTTGTTCTCCGGTTGTATGGTTTGTAAGTTTATACATTAACGAAACCACGGTGTTTGCTGCTATTTGCATTGTTATCTGTGTTTAAGTTGCGTAAATTACGCGGGTTATTTTTTTATGAGTTCTTTTACGAAATTTGGTAAAGCAAAGCTTCCATTGTGTAGTGCTCCATTGTAATATCTTAGTCCATGTGTACTAACGAATGTTTCAATTTCAGCCTCTTTTTGGTGAATTGGACCTTCGATATTCCCTTTCAACCCATATTGGAAACTCCACATTCCCGTAGGGTAGGTAGGAACGAAAAATAAGGATACCGGCGCCTTGTCTGCTCCAAAAATATCCTGTAAGGTATGATTCAATTCTCTAAATGCTTTCTCATTGAATTTAGGTGATTCACCTTGCGCCACTAAAATCCCATTTTCCTTTAGTGCATTGTAACAATTCGTGTAAAAGGATACAGAGAAAAGCCCTTCTGCCGGTCCAACAGGGTCTGAACCATCCACAAGAATGACATCATAGGTTCCCGGTGCCGCGTTTTGAGCGAAGGCAATGCCGTCATCAACTAATAAGGTGAGTTTTGGATCATCAAACGAAGCTGCAATGTTCGGTAAATGTTCTTTGCAAGCCTCGATTACCGCACCATCAATTTCAACCATCGTTACTTTTTCTACGCCAGGGTGACGCAACACTTCACGAATCGTTCCGCCATCACCGCCACCAATTACCAATACATTCTTTGGATTTGGATGCATAAACATGGCAGGATGTGATATCATTTCATGGTAATGAAATTCGTCTTTCTCTGTGGTCATCACCATGTCATCTAAAGCCAACATCTTTCCGTATTTGTAGGACTCTAATATCCTTACCCGTTGGAAGGG
This sequence comes from Bacteroidota bacterium, assembly GCA_041183245.1. GTDB lineage: Bacteria > Bacteroidota > Bacteroidia > Flavobacteriales_D > Crocinitomicaceae > UBA952. Next base: position 3,327 of record JBEGMB010000216.1, on the reverse strand, counting down.
CGATTGGTGATCGTAAAATACATCTCCCGTAAAACGAAGAGATAAGGCTTGATTTTCGTCTTTATCCGTAAACCATACATTTCGGGTGTAAAATCCTGGATTCACCCATTCATTTGCTTTTTGACGCATGGTTGAGATATCAAAGTCATTTCGAGTAAGCAAGTTTACCGAACCACGCTTCATTTCAATGGCTGAATAGGATTTCGCTTGAAAACTCTCTTTTAAGTAATCAAAGGCAATCCAAGCATTCATGTCGCCGCAAGTAAATACATCAACTGCTGCATAGCCGTATTCAGGCCAAGTATGTATCGCTAAGTGACTTTCTTGAATTACCACAACCCCAGAAACACCGTAGGGTGAAAAATGGTGAAAGGTAGAATTTATAACCGTAGCCTCCGCTTTCTTCGCAGCATCAACCATGTCGCGTTCTATCGCAGCTACATCATTCATAATGTGCGGGTCGCAGTTCATAAATTCAACCAAGATGTGATTTCCAAGGGCTGTACTCATTTCTTTTTTTAGTTTAATATTTCGACTGCAAAATTAAATGATTAATTTCGGTTCTATGTTAAGAATACAATATAAACCGCGCGTAATACACATGTTTTTTGCGCTTTCATTGATTTTAGTTGCTTTTCAGTGCGATAAACATACAGGTTCTCAGTGCATTAATTCAAAAATTAATGCCTTCCAAAATGAATGTTGTGACCAAGGTGCCTCGGTAGAAGAGTATACCTTTCAGCAAGAACAAGTTTTCGTATTTAATATAGGTGCCTGTGGCGCAGATTTTCCGGCCTATGTGCTTACCTCCAATTGCGATACCTTAGGATTCTTGGGCGGATTCGCCGGAAATACGACCATAAATGGTGAGAATTTTTCTAATGCTTCCTTGGTGGGTACGGTTTGGAGTAATTAGTTTTTAATCCAAGGGATGGAGTGGTTGTTCACCTCTATCAAATACATTCCGCTTGTTAATCCGAGCACATTCAACGTTGCTTCATTCGTTTCACTGTTCATTTGAAGTAAAACTCTCCCCGATAAATCTATGATTGATATGGCTGTGCGTGCGGTTAATCCGTGAATCGTAAGCCATTCGTGCGCTGGGTTTGGGCTAATCCAAGGTACTTGCATGGAATGAACAGATATTGAGTTTAAGTCAACAACTTCAATTAATGAAGAATCACTGGTTGTACATCCGTTTGCATCCGTGTAACTGTAAGTTACATAAAATGATCCAGGTCCAGTGAGTGTTGGGTGAAACGAAGTACCAATGATTCCCGGACCAGAATAAACACCGCCACTCGGTGAACCGGGTGCAACATTAAATGGACCCGATCCCTCCATCACTGTCGTAGTGGTTTCATTATAACTTACCGGGTCAACATCGAATAGATTTACTGTGATGGAATCCATGTTTTGACATCCATTAGAACCCGTTCCGGTAACATAGTACACCCCAGAGCTAAGCGGGACAAACGGTTCATTATTTAATACGCCATTATTCCATTGATAGCTTACCGCAGTTCCTGTTCCCAATAAACTGATTTCTTCGTCGGGGCACGTGGTATAACTTGCGCCCGCATCCACAAACGGTAAGGCTAAGGTGCCCAAGGCGACCGGATTTGATCGGGTGTAACATCCTGCGCTATCCAACCCCTTAACATAATAACTTCCAACAATGGCGGTTGTCATGTTAACCCCAACGGTCCCATTACTCCATACGGCATTGTACAAGGTGGAGGGGGAAGAGGCGTGAAGCGTGGCGGTAGATCCTATACATATACCCAGGATTGGATCAATGCTTAACGCGATGTTTTTTGATGTAAGCAATCCTAATGCATCCGCCTTCCCAAAACCATATCCGAAATTAGGCGTTGCGCCTGTGTTGGCGTCTACTACCGCGGTGTTACTTAAATCAAGTTTGAATTGTTGGTAGGTACTCAGCGGACATTTTTGCAAATACAGCGCAGCGATTCCTGCCACCACCGGAGAAGCCATGGAGGTACCGCCATTACGTACGTGGAATCCACCTACATCAATGGTTGTATTGTTTGCCGTATTATTCAGATACCAAACGGGTCCCGCAGCCAAGGTAACATCGCCTGCTGCAGTAATGTCTGGCTTGGTAGTCCCGTTCCGTGCAGGACCTTTACTGCTGTTTTCACTTAGTTTACCAACAGCAGTCGTTGAGGCCGGCTGATAATACGTATTGTTTTTTGTAATGTGTCCTTTTCTGTTTCTCATGTTGGCAACAGATATTACTTTCTCTGAACAATTCCAGCTGCTCACGATAGTTTGTAGGGAGTCTGGCATGATATAATGCTGAATCGCTGGGAATTGATTTTGTGTAGGAATAGAGGTGCTAAAGTTACTTAGCTGAATCCAACTGCCGCCCCAAGCATCGTATTTACCTGAACCAGTAGTCATAAAACGGTATCGATAGGCCAATGAATCAATCGTAGTAAAAACCGACATCATATGGAAGTTAGCCCCTACAATTTCACGGTAACTGTCGATGATGGCTATGCGCTGACCGTTTGCATTAAATAAGGTGTCTGTCACTGGGACTTGATTCATGTTGCTCGTTGCATAACGGAATGTGGTGTTTCCTCGGAATGAATAATTCGGTGAAATCTTATCCGCCCCATAGGCGAAGTAGTAGTGCGCATCTGCCGTATCCGACCAAAGGTCAAATACAATTTTATTGGGACCAGCTACTGTCATTCCAGTATTTGGAATATTCCAGAAAAACGTAGTGTCACTGCCAATGCTGTTGTTTCTCACATGGAATTTCCCTTGATTTCCGGCATTGCCTGCGGCGGAAACTACAATTCGTCCAGGGGATAAGTCAAGCAGGGATTCAATCAAATCGGCTGCAGGATCATTTCCGTCGTGACTGCCTAAATAATCCCCTAAGGAAATATTAATTACTGCTGGTTTACCCAAGGAATCAGCCACCTTGAAAATGTAATCGCAGGCATCCGCAATCGTTAAGGTCCAGTTGGGTAAATTAAAATTGGTTTCAACTACGATGAGGTCTGCCTCGGGTGCGGCCCCTTTATTTTTTAGATTGGCTCGCGCATTTCCAGCAGCCATTCCAGCGACCGTAGTCCCATGTGCTGTAACGGTTTCCAAGCTGGTGCAGGTCCCCGCATTAATGGACGAACTATCCCAAACAATTCCGTAGTTATAGGGTTGTGGCGGATTTGCGCCGTTAACCGAATGGTCCCAATACCGCAATACGCGGGTTTTTCCGGTGGCGGTTTTGAAATCCGGATGATTGAAATCAATTCCTTGATCAATTACACCCATAATAATTCCTTTGCC
>JBEGMB010000215.1:0-6559 GCA_041183245.1 Bacteroidota bacterium | reverse complement strand
AATCAGCACATCCGTCCTTGGACAAAGAAGCCTTAAGAGTAACTAATTTACTTCATTGGAATTGGAATCCTGCGTGTAAAGATTCAGCGATTTATATGTCACTGCCTATTAATTTTGAGGTGGGGGATGATACAGAACTGTTCGAGGAGGACGGCGATAAACCAAGCCCACATTTCGCAGGGATAGATATTGGTTTCGGTAATCTTATGATGGATAACCCAACGGACTTTCCGTATTGGAATACCTCCGATCTCAATGTATTCACCTTAGGCTTCAACGTATTTGAGTATAAACTCCCAATTTTTAAGCAATACCTGGGACTAACCACGGGATTAGGATTTAACATGTCCTCTATTCGTCTTGGTCAATACGATTTGGTTCATACGTCGACTGTTCCGGGTGGTGATGTGGATACCTTGTTTGCTATTGAAGGCTTGAATAATTTACCATACAAAGCGAATAACTTGACGTACAGCTCACTTAATGTGCCGTTGTTATTTGAAATATGCAGCAAGGCAAAGACTAAAAATTCTTTTTATTTAAATGTGGGTGCGGTAGGGTATTGGACCGTTGGTGGATCTTGGTCAACCCGAGGGAAATACAACAACGGTGACCGCTTTCAAAATACGGTAAGCTCACGGTTTCAGCTTGCTCCTTTCGGTGCCTATGCAACTACTCGATTGGGATTTGATCACTATGGCTTGTTTGTGAATTATAACCTAACACCTTTATTTAAAAAATCGGCTACTGCAGTAATTTATCCGTTTACCTTCGGCTTGACCATTAATTTGGATTATTGAGCTTAAGAGTTTCTGTTGTATGTTCTACTTGTATTAGCACGGCTTCATGTCCGTTATTTGATATTATCGCGTTTGCTAACGGAGTTTTCTGTTCATCACTCCATTGACTTTTGATTCGCGCTTCTGCTTGTTCATGCGTACAGCGATCCCGTTGTATAATGCGTTCGATGCGCGTTTCAAGGGGGGCAATAACTAATACCGTAGCATCAAACTGGCGATATGCCCCTGTTTCAAACAGAATCGCAGCTTCATTGAAAACAAGGGGAGAATGCTGTTGGGCACACCAGGCATCGAAATCAGCACGAACTATGGGGTGAATTAAATTATTCACAAACAGTCGATTCTCCTCGGAGTCAAAGATTAAGGAGGCCAATGCTTTTCGATTCAATACACCGTCTTCATAAATTGTTGAACCAAAGCGATTTATTAATTCCGATTTAATATGGGGATGGGTATCTGTCAGTGCTTTTGCGCGAGCATCAGAATAGTATACAGGAAACCCCATTTTTTCAAGAATTTCAGCCACATAACTTTTTCCTGAACCAATTCCTCCGCTAAGCCCTATACGTTTCATGCTGCTAAGATAAGGCAATGTTGCATTGCTTCCACGGGCTTTTACCTATCTTTGTCGCATGACAGATACGCCTTGGTTCGCTTCTTGGTTTGATACTTCGTATTATCACCAACTTTATAATCATCGAAGTGATGAAGAGGCACAAGCATTTATTGAGCGTTTAGTAGATTTCTTAGCCCTCGAACCTAAGTCCGAGGTATTGGATTTAGCTTGTGGTAAAGGTAGACATGCTCGAACCCTGCATGCCCTCGGATTAAATGTGCTTGGCACTGACTTGTCTCCGGAAAGCATTGCCTTTGCCAATGAATCTGCTGTGAACGGATTACAGTTTAAGGTTCAGGACATGCGTGAACCACTTCTTAATAAATCCTTTGATGCGGTATTCAATTTGTTTACCAGCTTCGGGTATTTTGATTCAACTGTAGAAAATCAACGCGTTATCGATACGGTAAACAGCATGTTAAAACCACGCGGGATCCTAGTCATTGATTTTTTAAATGCCCAGCGTGTAATAAACACCTTAGTTCCTGCTGAGGAGGTGCAGCGCGATGCACTTACCTTTAAGATTCGGAGGGAAATAAGAGCGGGTAAAGTAATCAAGCACATCGAATTTACGGATGAAGGAAAAGATTTCCATTACATTGAACAAGTTCAATTGCTTGGTCTGGCTGATTTTCAAGATCTGTTAAACGAGTACTTTCATATTCTGCATACCTTTGGCAATTATGCCTTGGATGCGTTTGATCCGTCAACATCCCCTCGCTTAATTATAATTGCACAAAAAAAATGAGCCCTCTATTAATGGTTTTGGTCTTGATTGCTGTAGTTGCTGCAGGAGGTGGTTTTGTGCATTTTTTACAAGCAAATAACAAGTCTCAATTTATAAAGTTAGCCCTAGCCTTTAGTGGTGGGTTTCTTCTTGCTATCGTATTTGAACACTTACTTCCTGAACTCTACGCCGGCGAAACAGACAATATTGGGATTTATATTTTAGTTGGATTCTTGATTCAGCTCATCATGGAATATTTCTCCGGAGGGATTGAGCACGGTCATATCCATGTGCACAAAGGACAAGCCATGCCATGGGCGCTCTTTATTTCGCTTTCTATTCACTCCATTATTGAAGGGATTCCCTTGGGAAATGATGTGGATCATTTACATCACGTGCATAATCACGACCACAAACTCTCGTTGTTTTGGGGAATTGTTTTTCATCAGATTCCTGTAGCAATCGCGCTTATGACCTTGCTGTTGAGCACTTCGTTGAAAAGAGGTGTAGCGTGGTTGGTTTTAATGCTTTTCGGAATCATGACGCCTCTTGGCTTACTTATTGGATTAAAAGTTCCTATGGAACAGACAGGAATAAGTGTACCGGTGGTGTTGGGTGTCGTAATTGGAATGTTCTTACACATTTCAACCACCATCATTTTTGAAACTTCAGAAAACCACAAGTTTAATCTCTTGAAACTTTCTAGCGTAATTGCAGGGATTGCCGGGGCCTTATTAATGTACTAACGCAGGTTAAATAAGTCGTTTACCCCAAGCGTTCGATTAACAGTAAACCCTTCTGCATATTTAGCCCCTATTGGACGACCAAATTGTAGCATTCTACCCTTCATAAATTCGAAAAAGTGTGCATTCGAAATGGGCGTTTCCGGTTCGGTAGAATTCGGATCGAAGAACTGTGAAGAGAAACATTGTACCACCTTTATTTTATCTTCCGCATAAGCACTAACATCTAATGCAATATCTGGTTCAATATACATGTCCTGAATATAGTGAAGCAGCATCGGGGCACGGTATGCTTGTTGAGCGATTCCGTTACGCTTTGTATTAATTTTAGGCAAACCTGATAAAAATGTCGCACGAGCTACCAAGGCAGCTGCACGCCCATGATCGGGGTGACGATCGGTAATCGAATTCGCAAGGATCAGCTGGGGTCTAAAGTGACGGATCTCTTGAATAATCAGCATTAGATGCTCCTCGTTTTCTTCGAAAAAACCATCGGCCATTCCCAGATTTACACGATCAACAAGACCTAACATCTGTGATGCAGCCTTGCATTCTTCCATGCGTATGGCTCCACTTCCACGCGTACCTAACTCCCCTTGCGTAAGGTCAACGATTGCAACCTGCTTTCCTTCGTCCGCGTAGCGCAATAAGGTACCTCCGCAGGAAATTTCTACGTCATCAGGGTGCGCACCAAATGCGAGAATATCAATATTCATTAAGCGGTCATGTAGGATTCAATGCTCGGGCAAGCACATACCAAATTCCGATCGCCATAGGCATTATCTACACGACGAACGGGTACCCAGTACTTATTTTTCATTAAATAGGGAAGTGGATAAGCGGCTTCCGCTGGTGTATATGGATATTCCCATGTTCGATTAATAATGCAATCGGCTGTGTGTGGCGCATTTTTTAGTAGGTTATTATCTTTTGGATATTTACCTGCTTCGATATCAGCAATTTCTTGTCTAATCTTTATCATGGCCTCAATGAAGCGATCCAATTCTGCTTTATCTTCAGATTCCGTAGGTTCAATCATTAAGGTTCCAGCCACTGGGAATGACACGGTCGGTGCATGGAATCCAAAATCGATTAATCGCTTGGCCATATCTGCAACTTCTACATCGGCATTCTTTTTGAATTCTCGACAGTCAAGAATTAACTCGTGAGCAACTGTGCCGTGGGCTCCGGTATATAAAATTGGATAATGTTCCTTTAAACACGCAGCGATGTAGTTGGCATTAACAATGGCCATTTCTGTCGATTCTCGTAGTCCTTTGTATCCTAGCATTTTGATATATCCGTAAGAAATCAATAGGATTAAGGCACTTCCATATGGGGCAGAAGATATGGCGTGAATCGCCTGATCGCCACCCGTGGTATGCAGTGGATTACTTGGTAAGAACGGCACTAAATGAGCTGCAACGCCAATCGGACCCATCCCTGGGCCACCCCCTCCATGCGGAATAGCAAAGGTTTTGTGCAAGTTTAAGTGGCAAACATCTGCTCCAATATTTCCAGGGTTAGTTAACCCAACTTGAGCATTCATGTTGGCCCCGTCCATATACACTTGACCTCCCTGGGCATGAATGATTGCCGTAATTTCTCGAATGCCTTCCTCGTACACGCCGTGCGTTGATGGATAGGTAACCATGATTCCTGCTAAATCGTCTCCGAGTTGCTCAGCTACAGTTTTCAATTCCGAAATATCAATGTTTCCATGTTCATCACATCCGGTAACCACTACTTCAAAACCAGCCATTACTGCAGAGGCAGGATTCGTCCCATGCGCACTTGAAGGAATAATGATTTTTTTACGTTGGAAGTCACCATTTGCTTCATGGAAGGCTTTAATGACCATAAGACCTGCATATTCACCTTGAGCACCAGAATTTGGTTGTAATGAGACTCCGGCAAATCCGGTACATTCACACAAATCTTTGGCTAATTCTGCCATAAATTCGTGATACCCTGCGGCCTGATCTTTCGGTGCAAACGGGTGCATGTTTGCGAAATTCGGGTTAGTGATTGGAATTAGTTCACTTGCCGCATTCAATTTCATGGTACAAGAACCCAAAGGAATCATACTATGCACTAACGATAAATCTTTATTCTCAAGTGATTTTAAGTAGCGCATCATTTTTGACTCAGAATGATGTGCGCTGAACACAGGATGTGTTAATATTTCACCTTCTCGTACTAATGCACTTGGAATACCGACTTCTGCTGAGATGCCGCTTCCTTTCGTATCAAACATGGCTAGGATTGCATCAACATCCGCGGATGTATGTGGTTCTCCGAAGGTAATTTGAACGGTGTTCGCATCAGGGGCGAAAAAATTCATTCCTTTATTCACAGCCGCTTTTAAAATACTTGCACTATCCACATTTGTAATACATACCGTATCAAAAAGTTGTGTCGAATGCAGCGTATGCCCTTTCGCCAATAAGCCTGAGGCTGTCTTACATGCTAATTCATGAATATGTGTTGCAATGCGTTTGATTCCCTGAGGCCCGTGATAAACGGCATACATTCCTGCCATGACAGCCAACAAGGCTTGGGCTGTACAAATATTAGAAGTTGCTTTATCTCGTTTGATGTGTTGTTCGCGGGTTTGTAAAGCCATTCTCAAGGCCGTATTTTCATCGGCATCTTTAGATACACCGATTATACGACCCGGCAAAGTTCGTTTGTACGATTCTTTGGATGCAAAAAATGCGGCGTGAGGACCACCATAACCCATAGGAACCCCAAAACGTTGCGAGTTTCCTAATACCACATCGGCACCCATTGACCCTGGAGATTTTAATAGCGCTAATGCCATTAAATCACTGCAAACGGCCACTTGAATAGACGCGCCATTCAATTGAGCAATCGTAGATTCAATCGTTGAAACATGGCCGCGAGCATCTGGATATTGTAAAAGGGCACCAAAACAACCGTCTAATGTTACGTCATCAACGGAATTAAATGTTTGGAGATTAATACCCAAGTTAATCGCTCTTCCCGTAACTACATCCAAGGTTTGTGGATAGATGGATTCATGAACCAAGAATGTATTTTTTCCTAGTTTTACATCCTCTCTTGAGCGTGAATTATAAAACATAATCATGGCCTCTGCTGCAGCCGTTCCTTCATCAAGCAACGATGCATTAGCGACTTCCATTCCTGTCAGATCCAATACCATGGTTTGGAAATTTAACAAGGCTTCTAACCTTCCTTGTGCAATTTCTGCTTGGTATGGAGTGTATGCGGTATACCATCCTGGATTTTCTAATACATTTCGCAGGATTACCGAAGGCACTAAGGTTTCATGATAACCCAAACCAATGAAGGATTTAAGCACTTGGTTTTTCTGACCAATTGCACTGATTTTTTGTAGGTACTCTGCTTCAGTTATTCCAGCATCGACTTGTAACTCACGATTTAAGCGAATTGCTGTTGGAATGGTCTTTCCAATGAGTTCTTCAATCGAAGTTACTCCAATTTTGGTAAGCATTTCAGAGGTCTCCTTTCCTTCAGGACCTATGTGGCGGGCAATGAAATCAGTCATATTAGAATTTTATGGTGCAAATATACAATGTAATGCAACAATGAATTCTAAAAAATGTTAGTCGACGTGGCTAAGTTTTAGCATATTTGATCCGCCAAGGTCTTCCAAGGGGATAGATGC
>JBEGMB010000214.1:0-5384 GCA_041183245.1 Bacteroidota bacterium | reverse complement strand
ACTTCAAACTCCAAGGCAGGGTGATTTTAGCTAACGCCGCAAAAGATAAAGGGTATTAAGCGATGAATCAATTACTACAGGATTTTCATTATTTCTTTTACTACTCGCTTAAACAGCCTTGGTTCTTTACTGAGTATGGATTCTTATTAACCTTAGCCGTATTCTTGTTAGGTTATGCATTTTTCACGCCTAAGAGTCAGTGGAAATTAGGGTATTTAATTGCCTTTAGTTTGTTTTTCTATTATAAATCAAGCGGGCCTTTTTTAATGCTTTTTATTGGGGTTATCCTCTGTGATTATTTTCTGGCTCGATGGCTAAGTACCTTGGAAGGGTCAAAACGAAAAGCGCTTTTGTTCTTCAGCATCGCGTATGGCTTATCATTCTTGCTTTATTTTAAATACTCAAACTTCGTAATCACCAACTTGAATGCGCTATTGGATACGAAGTTCACAACAAAAACGCTCTTTTTGCCGATTGGGATTTCCTTTTACACCTTTCAATCCTTAAGCTACCTTATTGATGTGTACCGAAAAGAAATTGAACCTTCAAAGAAAATACTAGATTATGGGTTTTATATGACCTTCTTTCCTCATTTAGTAGCCGGGCCCATTGTCCGAGCAAAAGATTTTTTACCTCAAATAAAGAATCCCTTAATTTTTGATCAAACCCTACTCAAGGAGTCCTTGCTACGAATCACTACAGGCTTGATTAAAAAGCTATTGATTGCGGATTTTTTAGGGAAATATGTGGATTTAATTCATGATGCCCCCAGCGGGTTCAGTGGTGTAGAACATGCCTTAGCCATGTATGCATACAGCTTTCAAATATATTTTGATTTTTCTGGGTATTCAGATATCGCCATTGGGATTGCCTTGATCTTAGGCTATCGAATGAAGGAAAATTTCTTTAATCCATACACCGCTGAGAATATTACTGTTTTTTGGCGTAAATGGCACATTTCACTTAGTTTATGGCTTCGTGATTACATCTATATTCCGTTAGGTGGAAACCGTAAAGGCATTGTCAATATGTATATTTTCCTTTTTCTAACCATGCTTATAGGTGGGATTTGGCACGGTGCCGATTGGAAATTTATTTTTTGGGGTTGTGCACACGGTGTATTACTTATACTTCATAAACTCTTCTTTAAACCCAGTGAAAACACCAACAATTGGACAAAGGTACTTGGAATCATTTTGACCTTCCATTTGGTTGGTTTTCTTTGGATTTTCTTCCGTGCCACCTCATTCGAAACCGCCTTTGAAAGCATACAGGTTATCTTCACCAAAACAAATCCGATGGATTTTATTGGGTTCTGTTATACCCGTCCCGAAGTCATTTCACTCCTGGTTATTGCTTCAGGAATTGTCTTTGCCCCATGGAAAATGAAACAAAACGTAATAAACCGAGTTCTTTCATTACCTTTATATATATGGCCAGTTATACTCTTGGTTGCCTTGCAACTTATTCTTCAATTTCGCGACAACAGCATCGAACCGTTCATTTACTTTCAGTTTTAGTCATTCTACTTAGTTGCTTCATTGGACGAGCACAAGAACCTTCTGAATTTGTTTATGTTCCTATTGAACGTCCTGAGGCCTTACAACCGGTGTTAAATACCACTAAACTGACCAATGCATATAAAGTAATTCATTTTGGCGACAGCCACATTCAAGGAGATCGAATATCGGGCGAAGTAAGAAACAACTTACAAACACTTGGTGGAAATGGAGGAAGCGGTATGTTTTTCCCTTATTCGCTATGTAAAAGCGTAGGACCCACCGGAACAAATAGTAATATCAGTGGAGCTTATACCTATTCTTCCATATTAAAGAATCCAACAAAGCGTCGAATTGGCTCTTTAGGCTATGAAATCACCTTGACTCAAGGCGCAGTCTTTACTATGGAATTTAATGAGCAATTCAAGGGAAAGCGCAGTAAGGAATTTAGCATACTAATCCATGGAAAAATGGATACTGTAGCGATCGAATTAGCAATACCTGGCGTATTAAAATCACATGAGTTAATAGGTGATCAACGCACACTTTATACCTTTGAATGTACAGAAATCCCATCAAAAATACAATTTCGGGTCTTAAAGGAATGTTCACTTTGGGGATTAGAGTTCATTCAGGAAAGCGGTTTAGTATATCAACAATGCGGCGTAGTTGGTGCTCAATTCACACACTTATTACCATATAAAGAAGACATATTATCCATGCTGGAATGGCAAAAACCAAATTTAGTGGTGTTTTCCTATGGTACGAATGAATCCTATAGTGCCTTAGATAGTGTAGCCTATGAAAAACAAATCACTTCTTTTATTTTATTGTTAAAAGAAAAATTACCTAACGTTGGGATAATTATCACGAATGCCCCAGATACACGAAGCGCAGGTAAAACACCAAAAAGTGAACTCGTAGTGAATCGGTGCTTACAACGCATTTCAAAAAAAACAGAAACGGCATACTATGATGTAAATCGAGTGATGGGTGGATGGGGTTCGCATGCCCGTTGGCAGGCCAATGACCTGTTTCTAAAAGACCAACTGCATTTTAATAAAAAGGGTGCAACACTGATGGGGCAGATGTTCTGTCATGCGCTTTTAAAGGCCTGTGATATTGGGTTGACTCAACAATCACTTTTAGAACAACAAATCACAATAGCCTACCCAAAACAACTTACAATGCCAGCAACTACTCCATCCATTGCCACAGAAACTGTAAGTAGAACGTATATCGTAAAGGAAGGTGATTCTCTTTCGGCGATTGCAAAAAAACTTGGAACAAGTGTTGAATCCTTGTGTAAACTTAATGGAATCACCAATCCAGATTCATTAAAACTTGGGCAGAAGATAAGTTACTAATGACACTTATTAAGCACTACCTTGTACACGGTAGTGGTCCAATTTGGATCGGAAGCATAGCCTGTAGCCCCAAGTTTTTTCAGCCATAATTTCTCATCCGTGTTTCCTTTCATGGATTCATAGAATTTCTTTGAAGCAACGAGGTTACAAAACCCGATGTAAGAGTCAACTATGGTGGGATAGTACCTGTATTTACTCTTATGTTTGGTAATGTCATAACGGCAATCTCCTACTATACCAAAGTGATTATTTAGTTTTTTTGCAACCACACTCACTCCGCCACCGGATTCGTGATATGCAACTGCTAACATGACGCAAGAGGGAATTTGATAAACCAATGAAAGGCTATCTGCCAAGGCCCGATAATTATCGAAATACACCGGCTTTTGTTGCCCAAAGGCAAACGAAAATCCAAGGAGTTGACCTATGACCAAAGTGCGTTTTAGGCATCTAATCATTAATCAAAGATAGGGTAATGAAATGACTCAACCTAATTTAAGAGTCCTGAGGGGATTTTGTACCTTTGTCTCATGAGTACAATTGGTGCATGGATTAAAGCCGCAAGACCCCGAACCCTCCCCCTGTCCCTTTCCGGAATCTTTGTGGGATTGGCTCTTACTGTTGAGCACGGTAATATGGCTCCAATAGCTGTTATGGGTTGTATAGTAACAACGATTTGCTTTCAAATACTTTCAAATTTTGCAAACGACCTTGGAGATGGAATGAAAGGTACAGATAATGCGGCACGTATCGGTCCAATGAGAGCGGTACAATCCGGTGAAATTTCAATACCACAAATGAAGATGGCTGTTAGTATACTTGGAATACTCAGTGTGCTAGCGGCTGGAGTTGTCATATCTTCGGCACCGGCAATCCAATCTGGTAATGGTATTGTTTTTTATGGCGTACTTGCCTTGTTGTGTGTATTTGCCGCGATAACCTATACGGTTGGTAAAAAAGCCTATGGGTATCACGGACTGGGTGATCTTATGGTATTCCTGTTTTTTGGGGTCGTAGCCGTAAGCGGAACCAAGCATCTGTTTGATGAACAATTTGCATTGAACGAACTGTTAGGTGCCATAGCCATTGGTGCATGGAGCACTATGGTATTAAATCTAAACAACATGCGAGATATTGACAATGATGCCGCATCAGGAAAGCGTACAATGGTAGTGCTCCTTGGTTCAAAAAACGCTAAACGATATCATTATGTGCTTGCCTTGTTAGGGAGTTGTGCATGGATTATTCTACTCTACCTCCGCACGATTGAAACCCAAAATTATCTCCTATTAATCGCTGGAATACCCTTAGTGTTATTTGCGAAGCATATAGCCCAAGTAACAACAATCAACGAAGCAAAAGCCTTTGATCCCGAGCTAAAAAAGGTGGCCCTAAGCACCTTTTTTGCTTCCATTTTATATTATGCACTTAGCTACCTTTAGGTATAGCAATTGTTAATAAAAGTTCCCTTGAATCTGTAATTATTCCTTAACTTTGTCGAGCAAAATTTACACGTATGAAAATCCTAGTTTGTATTAGTAAGGCTCCGGATACCACATCAAAAATTGCATTCACTAACAACAACAGTGCATTTGATGAAAATGGGGTACAATATATTGTTAATCCGTATGACGAATGGTATGCCTTAGTAAGAGCATTAGAAATTAAAGAAACTTCGGGTGCAGATGTTACCATTATTACAGTTGGTACTGCGGCAGATGAGGCGATTATGAGAAAAGCATTGGCTATTGGTGCCGATGAGGCTGTTCGCATTGATGCTGAACCGATGGATGCATTTGTAGTGGCTTCGGAAATAGCGAATTACGCAAAAACTCAAGGATTTGACTTAGTACTGACCGGTAAGGAAACAATAAACTTTAATGGCGCGCAACTAGGTGGAATGATAGCGGAAGGCCTTAACACTCCTTACATTTCTATTGCCTCCAAATTAGATGTGAATGGTGCTGTACTTACCCTTGAACGTGAAATCACCGGGGGTGTAGAAGTAGTTGAAGTTTCGCTCCCAGTAGTTGTTTCTTGTGCGAAAGGAATGGCTGAACAGCGAATTCCAAACATGCGTGGAATCATGGCGGCGCGTACAAAACCTTTACAAGTATTGGCTCCAACAGTTACAGAAACGTTAACGAGCTATGTTACTTTCGCTAGTCCTCAAGCAAAATCTAGTGTTAAACTTATCGATCCAAACAACATGGATGAACTTGTATCCTTGTTACATAACGAAGCAAAAGTTATTTAAGCCATGAGAAATTTAGTATACATCAATGGGAATAGCCACTTAGGAAAAGCGGCTTTTGAAGTAGTTACCTATGCTAAAAAATTAGGTGGTACGGTTACCGTTTTAGCAACGGGTAATATGTCGGCTGATTTATTGGCTAAGCTTGGGGCCTATGGCGCAAATGAGGTTGTGGTTAATCGTGGAATTACGGGTAACGATGATCAACAAATTGCAGCTTGGATTGCTTCAAAGGCAGCAGGAGC
Organism: Bacteroidota bacterium; assembly: GCA_041183245.1. Classification (GTDB taxonomy): domain Bacteria; phylum Bacteroidota; class Bacteroidia; order Flavobacteriales_D; family Crocinitomicaceae; genus UBA952. Next base: position 19 of record JBEGMB010000214.1, on the reverse strand, counting down.
TGATAACATCATCTTTAGC
>JBEGMB010000213.1:0-3857 GCA_041183245.1 Bacteroidota bacterium | reverse complement strand
GGGGAGTGGTGGGGATTATTTTTTACATATTCCATCCATTCTGTCCAGGTGGTGGTTCGGTTTTTAATTTCAACTTCCCCATTCGCATACACGATAAAGTATGCCATGCTCCCTTCATTATAGAATGATACCTCGCTGTAACAAGGTGTCATGCGCTCGATATCAATTCGCTGGTTTACGTGTTCAATGCGTAATCTTAAATCATTGCTTTTCTCGCCGTCACGGTTGTATTGTACACGCACAAAGTTCCAATGCTCTTTGAACACGTACCAAAGCATGGAAGGATGAATAAAGTCGCTTACTATCAATTCTACTTCGTAATTCCCGTTTTTATTATCACGTAATTTCCACGTATAACCCAAGCTATCCAATAAGGATTTAAGCCCTTTTACTTTGGGATCATTATTATTGTCATCATGGAATTTCGGGTAATATACCTGTGGTAGTTCAAGCCATACCTGAACCACTTCCGTTTCTTTATATTCGGCACGATATTTCATGGAATCTAAGAAGGTATTAAAGGTAAACAACCAATACGCCATAGAATCTCGTTTTTGGTTTAAAGCCTTCACGCTTAAGGTATCCGAATAGTTTTTATAATACAGCAAGTGATTAGCTCGATTTCGCCAGGTTTGTTGCTGTGGCTTAGGTATTCTTTCAATTAAGTTGCCCTTAGGAAGTAGGCTTTCACATCCAAGGTTATAGGTTTTATTTTTAATTACGTTTCCGGTGCTTTCTTTTTCAAGATACGGTCCATGTCGAAGTCCGTTCATATAGGTAGCAATCAAGGACTGACCGTTCAATGTATCCTTAAATTCGACACTTCCATGTAAGTCATTGTTATAAAAAGTCAATAGTTCATATCGCCTCCCTGAATAGCTAAATCGTTCCTTGGTTCGCAGCTTGTTGTTGATGCTTGTTTGTTCCTTGATTTGTCCGTTCCCATAATACAAGCGTTGACTCTGTTGATTTGAATGGAAGGATGATGATCCAACTGTTTCTGAACAAAGCGTTCCAAGAATATTCCAATTTTTTTGCAGAGTAAAATGCACGGTATCTTTCCAATAGGCTATATTCAAACGTTCTATTTGTCCGTTGCGAAAGTAACTCACATAGGAGGTATCGGAGTATTTTTGTGTACATTCTTTCAACTGCCCGTTATCATACCATCGTTTTTCAAATATTCGATAGTCGGTGTTGTTCCAGTTCATTTGAGTCCCATTACTAAAGACTACATACCGTATTAATTTTCCTTCAGGAGACCAATCTTGCAGGATTGCCTGATTTTTTTTATCAATTACTTTCGAGTGAATTAATAATCCCGCCGCATTGTATTCTTTTTCCCATACTGGCGCAAAAGGATTGTTTGCTCGTTGCGTATAAATTGATTCTTTAGCAAGTCTGCCTTGGTCATCCCACTGGCGCCAAAGACTGTCCTTTATATTGTCTTTATATGACCCCGATTCGTAAATTTTACCATTGTAATGATAATGTGTCCACAGTCCATCAGGATTACCTTCCTTGTATTGCCCTTGTGTTCTAAGTTTTCCATTATCGTGGTATTCCGTAAACTTGCCGTCGAGCAGGTGTTGATCATCTTGGTCATAGAAGCTCAACTTGTCATACGATTGTTCTTTAATTAGCACACCCTTGTCATTATACCATGTATGTTTCCCGTAGGGAACGATCAGGCTTGAATAACCAAAATCATCCACCGTATGAGGCGGATGATTTTTTCGGTTGAAGGAATCAATTTCACTGAATCGAATGAAGGCATATTCTTGAATGAAGCGCAATTTACCGTTCGTGTGATATTCTGTACTCTTGTAGCGGCGTCGACCCTGTTCGTCGTTATAGAATTCCCAGTGTATCATTAAGGTGCCTTGTTCATTAAATTGTTTTAATTCTCCAATAGGTTTCCCTTTTTTTGCATGATGATTTAATGTGGTTCGCGTGCGAGGGGTGAACTTACCATCGTTGTAATGGTTTAATTCTTCAGAAATAATATGACCGTTTTGAAATACTCGTTTTTCATAAACCTGAGTGCCAATGGTCTGTTCACAAACTCCTTCTCTCGGTTTATTCTGATCGTTGAAATAGGTTGAGAACAAATAATGCCCACCTTTTTTGTTGTAGTAATCAAAGGTACAATGCTGTGCATGGGCGACAGAAAAACCAACTATAAACAGTAAAAACAGGACAATCCATTTCATAATTCGATACAAAGATAAGGTGAAACGCTTAGGTATACCTTTGCCAACGAATTGGGTTCAATGGAAAACCAATTATTCCTTGATGATGCGCAAGGTTTCCGTGCTGTTTTCTAAAGAAATACGAACTAAATAGATCCCTGTTGGTACCTTTGAAAGGTTGATGGAGTAGGTGTTTGAATTGGGTGAATCTTCCATCAATAAGGTGCCATCAAGTCCGAAAACTTGAATTGAATTCATGGGCACTTCGGTTGTACACAATGTTATGTTGTCTGAAAAAGGATTCGGATAGGCTTGCACACCATGTGTTTGTTCTTCTGGGATACTTGCTCCATCATTATTAAAAAACAATACGTTATCGATATAAACAGTTCCTGAACCTGATGGTGTACCTGAAAAAATGAGTTGAGAAAAATCAGATACACTCGCGAGGCCGGTGAATGAACTCAAAGGAATTTCTAGGGTGTGCCATGCTTCGGTTGGCAAGGCGTAACTTAGCTCACTTTCGCTGTCATCACCGCCAGCATATTGACCGTTAGCACCGAAGTCAACGAGTTTAACATTGAATGCACCCATATTGGGGGTCCAATAGTCTACTCTGAAATGAGTCATGTTGCTCAGGTCTAATTGATTGTTCCCGAGAAGTTCTATCCCAGCAAAACTCATTGCGTCATACCGTTTGGTATCGTTCCCACTGAGTTGTAAATCGTTCACTTGTGCCATTGACCACGGGGCCATCCAGGTATCCACGGCGACGTTTTGATACGGATTACTAAACAGCGAAATGACGTTGGCAGGGGAATAGGTAGGCGTTGGAGCAGGCCCCATTGGAATCGGATTTCCGCCATTTTGATTGGAGAATTTAATGTTATCTATCAGGCAAATTCGGTTGTCGCTGCGTTGAGTAAAATCAGGAAATACGATAATTTGGTCTATGCCGGTAGAGGAAGGAGCGCTCACAACGGCACTAAAATCAAAGGTCAGTTCTTCCCATTGATTTATCAAGGTATTACTTACTAAAAGCTCACCGGTAGAAGCACCAGCAGGCGTAGCGAATTTAATTCCAACCGGACTTATAATGGGTTTGTAGACCATGATTTTTACAACACAATTGGCAGCAGTTAGATTGAAGGTGCCGATGCCTTGACCATGAACGGATTCAAACCCGGCCCACGGAGCGCCAGCTACATTCGCGGTAAATCGAGCTGCGGTTGACGAGGTGTTTACACCACTAGGGTCTGGGTTAGCTATAATTTCTAAGGGGGGATTGAAGTCATTTTCGAAGGTGGTCCATTGCCAGTTGGCACCAAAGCCGGCAGGTTCAAAATCAATGGGGCCTAATTGCGCGAAGTACACATAATTAGTGAAAAGAGCAAAAAGAATTAAATGTACACGCATAACAATCAGGATTAGTAATTGTTAAATGTACAATAATTAATTAGATCGGGTCATTTTTTAATGAATCCCAAAGAGAAGTTATCAAAGAAAAAGGTATTTGCGTGTTCTCCCTCAGATTCTTCTTCTGATTCTTCTATAAACTTTTCGCAGGGATATTCACAATAGACGAAAACCAGGGCTTCCTTACTATTTTTTGGTAACTCATGCCATAGGGAAAATTGTTTCATTTCATGCATTACGTTGAACCCA
>JBEGMB010000212.1:0-3426 GCA_041183245.1 Bacteroidota bacterium | reverse complement strand
CTTTATAACCTAATAAAATGACAAATTCATTGAATCCATGTGCGCTATAAATTTTCATGATATGCCAAATGATGGGATAAGGCCCAACTGAGATTAAAGGCTTGGGTTTATTAACTGATTCTTCGCTGATGCGAGTTCCAAATCCTCCGGCTAAAATAAGTACTTTCATATGTTAAATTTAAGGGTAAATTTCGTTCCATGCATGACTTGTTTGCCTTTTCATTGAACGAAAAATCAACACAATACTCAATAAGGTTTGAAATACAGCCAATACTGAGAAAGAAAGCATTCCTAGGGTTTGCCGTTTCAATAAAATGCCTTGAATGCCTTCCTTTAAAACAAAACCAACTTGATAATGGTAAGCAATGGAACATAGCAATAACACTAAATAAATGAAGTGCGGCCAAACGAAAACGGAAAGTTTAACTGAACCATCTTTAGCAGTTGGTAAGTAAGGTATCTTCTTATTGAAAATCGTCAACAAAAACCCATAAGTGAATACTGGCCAACAAGCAAACTTCATCACCATTCCGCGCCAATAAAACCCCTTTTCATTTTTATAATCGACTAAATACTGTTGTGAAAGCCAATAAATTGCCAAAGAAAAGATGGCAAACGGCATGGCGCGAACCAAGAAATCAGTAAAAGTCATATTGACAGCCACCCAACCAAATAAAAAATAAAAGAAAGGCACTAAAAGGAAGAATAAGGTTCGAATACCTACCAAATAAAACGTACCAATGGTCCAGTACCTAAATTTAGCGGATAAGGTTAATGAATTAAAAAGCCTTGGATACTCTTCGAATAACACTTCAAATAAGCCGCGAGACCATTTCAGCTGCTGTTTCGAAAAACTGTCGAAGTCTTCTGGAACTAATCCACGATTGACAATCACCGGGTGATAATGAGATTTCCAACCCTTCGCATGCAAACGGATGGAGGTCAATAAATCTTCAGCTAATCCATGGGCATGTCCACCGATGCTATCAAGGGCTGTTCGTCGAAAAATACAATTGGCACCAATGGCCACAGCTTGTTGATTTGAACCGTAGTACAATTGAGTAGGCCCATAAAATAAATAGGTTTGTTCTGCTGCTGCCAACGCCACTGGACTTCTATATTGGTTGTAATAGCCTTGACTAACTTGAATAAATCCAATGGATTGGTCGTTAAAAAAAGGTAATACCTCATCTAAAAAATTAGGAAAAACGAGATGGTCGGGATCTAAAATCAAAATAATTTCTTCGGTGGTTTGACGCAAGGCTTCATTCACCTTTCCCGCCTTGGCTCCTTCTACCTTTGACATATCCAAATGAGTAAAGCCAAAAGATAAAGCCAAGGTCTTGAATAAGGGGTCGTTGGTACCGTCTAAAAAATAAACGGTGCACGGAGTAGTTAAATTCGATAAGGCCTCAAAGGTCACTTTAAACATGGACAGGGGTTCACCCGGCGCTGCCGTGGTGAAGATAGCAACTGATGGGGTATGCTTAGATTCCGGTTTAGGCACTGTTGCAATAGAAATCCGAGTGAGTTGATACCAATTAAGTAGTATTCGAAAAATTCCAAACCACATAAAAATTGATACCACAAGAAAATACCAGAAATCACCGATATGAACGCGCTTAAACCACCAATCAAATAAACTCAAGGTACTCAAGAAACCCGCAAATATCAACGCTAACAACAGTATAGATTTAATACCTTTAGGACCACGCACGCGCTTCATTTGCCAAAAATCTAGTAAGGGTTGTGTCCGATTCATAGGCGTTTTGAACATGAAATGGTCAACTGGTGCGCTGCATTAAAAATGGTACTTCTGTACTCATATTTACCTAAAAACTGAAGTTTATTTGTCGCCTGATAAGCAATACTTAATTTCAAATCAAATGGCACGAATGAAAGTGTAGTTGTTTTCATGTCGATCGTTTCATCTCCTAACTGTAAGTACGGCTGACTGGATCGACCAAACCCGGTAGTATTGGTAAAGCCAATGGTCAACTTTTTAACAGGGGTGGACTGCACATCAATTATGCCCCCAATAACACGCATATTCATCGGAGTAAACCAAAAAGGATATTCCCCTTGAATAGTTGACCAATTTCCACTTGCTACCAACGCATCATAGGAAAGCACCGACTCATATTCCAATTGATTACTTGTTGAATATCCAGCAAAAATTCCGAGTCGAGGCTCAATTATGCCTCGAACAATAAACGGTGAAAGCACCCATGAATACCAGCTGTATTGTTTAGAGTTAGAATTTGCTCGTTGGGAAAAGGAAAGGACAGTTTCCATATTCAAGCCATCTCTCCTCGAATAAGTTGTTCGATTAGCTACTTGATGAATCAAAATAGTAGCGCCGATACTTCCACGTGTTAAATCATAGATTTTTGCATCATACCGTAGATCATTTATCCATTGAGAAGTTAATTGTGTTTTAAACGACAACAAACCAATGGGTTTTATGAGTTTTCCGAAAGCAGAAATACCAATGCCTCCCGTGATTCTTGAATTCATTCGAGGCAATGCCACGGTATTTTGCGCTTGTACTTCGTATTGAACATTGTTAACATCAGCTAAACCAAAGTACGTTGAGGAAAGGTTTACTTGATAATTCCACCATTTAGATGTTCCTTTCCGATATTCGAATTGAAGTCCATAACTCGAAAGCGGCTGATTGTCCGACAGGCTAATCCCTTCCATTTTTACGACAGGAGCAGATAATGAATCCTTACGGCGCAATAATTCATTTTTTGCAGCAGTAATTTGATTTTTTTCTGAAGATTTGATTTGATTAAGCTTTTGCTCTGCGATGTTGTATGAACCTAACCAAAGTAAGATTTCGGCTTTTTTCAGTTCAGCATTTTGAAAGAGTGGATCAGACGAAGGAATTTGATTGAATACCTCATAAGCGCTTGAAAGCTGCTGATGTTGATATAAGTACATACCATATTCAATGTTAAACCATGCGAATTTGAAGCCAAATGAATTTGCTTGCTTATAGCAGTATGACGCTTTCCAATCAGCATCCGATTGCTTAGACAATAAAGTACCTGCTTTCCAAAATTTCCAATATGCCGCCTCATCATAGCATAACCCTTTCATGCTAGGCATTTTGTTCGCCGTCTTTAATTCTTCAATAAAATGATCCAAACACGTTTGAGACCTTGCGCTGAATGATGCCAATGAAAGTAGTGCAACAACAAGTACTAATCTCAATTCATTAAATCGCATCCCATAAAAGTATGAATAACTTTTAGAGTTATTTCATAACGATTATTTTCTTTTCAAGTCGCTCGGCACCGTTTGTGATGGTAAGTAAATACTGACCTGCAGCTAATTCACTCACTGGGATAGATAATTCGGTGCCATCCGCAACCACTAGCATGAGTTGCTTTCCAAGTACATCTGAGAGGCTTACCAGTG
>JBEGMB010000211.1:0-10451 GCA_041183245.1 Bacteroidota bacterium | reverse complement strand
ACCTCATCGAACAAAAAATTAAAAAATTAATATCTCGTATATGCGAACTTTCCTAAACCGTAACCTTCTCATCTGCATACTTCTTCTTTCCTTCGAGCACTATGGACAGTCAGAATCCTTTGAAGAGCTTAAAAGTTTGGAATTAATGGACCAGATCTATGAGCACCTAGATATGTATTTTGTAGATGAAGTTGCACACGGAAAATTATCGAAAACAGCGATCGATGCTATGCTCAAAGAATTGGATCCGTATACCGTATATTATCACGAGGCCAATATTGAAGACTATCGATTAATGACCACTGGACAATATGGAGGAATCGGGGCGTTAATTGGAACTATAGATAATGAAATTTACATTACGGATCCCTATGAAGGAAATCCGGCACAAAAAGCGGGATTGCAAGCTGGAGATAAAATTTTACGCATCGATAAAAAGTCGTTTACGGGCAAAACGGTGGAAGAAGCTTCTAATGCATTAAAAGGACCTAAGGGAACCAACGTAAGTTTGGAGGTGGAGCGTAATGGAAAAACAATGATTGTTGATGTCTTGCGCGATGAAATAAAAATCCCAGACATACCCTACGCTGGGATGCTATCAGAAAAAACAGGCTATGTTTCCTTAAGCAGTTTTACACAAACGGCTGGGGAAGAAGTTAAAAAGAATATCCAAGAGCTTCAATCGAAAGGCATGACTAACATGATACTAGACCTTAGGGGAAATGGCGGGGGTCTATTGATGGAAGCGGTAAAAATCGTTGGTTTTTTTGTTCCAAAAGGGCAAGTCGTGGTTACAACAAAAGGGCGTTCAAAGCAAGAAAATATGGTATACAAAACCTTAGAAGCGCCAATTGCAGAAAAATTACCATTAGTTATATTAATTGACGAAGGCAGCGCGTCAGCAAGTGAAATTGTAGCGGGTGCATTGCAGGATTTGGATCGTGCGGTTGTGGTTGGAAACACAAGTTATGGCAAGGGATTGGTTCAACGCACCTTCGACCTTAAATACGGCTCGAAAATGAAACTTACCATCGCAAAGTATTATACGCCTTCTGGTCGTTGTGTGCAACGATTAGAATATTATGATGATGCCAATGGTGGAAAACCTAAGGAAATTGCAGATAGCCTTTTGCAAAAATTCAGCACCAAAAATGGCCGTGAAGTTATTGATGGAAGAGGGATAGAGCCGGATATTAAAATCGAAGACTCCGTTTACAGTGATTATACCCGAACCTTAATGAATAAACATCATATTTTTCACTATGCAACCATTTTTCACAATGCTCATCCATCGATCGCTTCTGCTGAATCATTTGAGTTGTCTTCGAACGAAATAGAGGAATTTCGAACCTACCTAAAAAACAAAGGATTTGTTTACACATCACCAGAATTAAGAGCACTCGAGCGAATTAAAGTGGAATTAGAAAAAAAACAACAATTCCAATCGGTTTCCTCAGAATTTAATGCATTAAACGACAAATTAACTAATGCCACCAGCGCGTACTTTGATTTTAATAAACCTGAAATCAAGGGCTTATTAGAACATGAAATCATTGGCCGGTACTATTTTCAAAAAGGACAAAACATCTATGCGTTTAAATCCGATGAAGTAGTAACGAAAAGTGTTGAGATTTTAAGCAATGATACACTTTACAAATCAACCTTACATATCAAATAACCAGAGCATTGCGGTTTTTAAAGAAACACTTAGATTCAATTTACTTCTATTTAAGTCTTAGCTTCTTAGTGGGGTTGACCTGCAGCAAGTTTTTAATGTCGGCCTCGCTTATTTTACATGCCTTCTTGTTTATAGTCGCGGGGAATTATAAAGAATTTTGGCAGCGGCTTCTTTCAAACAAATGGCTTCTTATCCTCTTAGCTTTTTGGTGTTTGCATGCATTGAGCCTTACTTGGAGCACCGATCTTCAAGAAGGTTGGGATGGGCTTCGGGTGCGAATTTCCCTTGTTTCTTTACCCTTACTATATGTTGGAACGCTTTCCTTCAATCGACAACGAATTATAACATATACAAAGGCACTTATGCTTGCCATCGTTGTTGTTATTGGTTTAAATGTGGTGCATTATAGTGTGTTGATTCAGAATAATTTGGCCTTGGATATTCGTCAACTCAGTTGGTTTGGGTCACACATACGATTTGGGATATTAGTGGCGTTCTCTGGCATTCTTGCTTTTAATCTATGGAAAAAGCAGGTGATATCTACGATAATAGTATTGGCCTATTTCCTTCTCATTCTAACTTACACCGTATACAGTCAAACCTTTAGTGCTATCCTCAGCGCTTCAATTGTGATGCTTTTAATTGGCTATGATTTAATACGGTTGACGCGTTTTTCACGTAATATTGGTATCGGTTTCGTACTTGTTGTAGGTGTAGCTGGAGCCTTCGCAATAAAACTTATTGCTACCCCGAATCCTACGTGTGGAACCTTTGAATCCGACGATGAGGCAATTAAGGCATGGACCTTACGCTCTAATTTTCCCTTAGATAGTTTAGACCGAAAAGGTCAAGGACTAACCCGTACAGTAGAACGGTATTTATGCGCCAAGAAAGTATCACTTACTGCAACATCTATCCAAAAGCTAAGCCGAGAAGACGTATTAAATATTGAAAATGGCTTTACCAGCGAGCATTCCGCTAACGGAGGGATTTGGAGTCGCATTGAAGAATTAAAATTTGAACTGCATGAAGCTACAGACCCAAATGGACATTCGTTGCTGCAACGCATCGCATATTGGAAAACTGCATGGGCTGTTATAAAAGACCATCCTTGGCTTGGTGTTGGCATCGGAGACATCAATCGTGAAATGGAAAAAAAATATAACGAAACAGGCTCGACGCTTAAACCCGAAAATCGACACCGCAGTCACAACATGTATTTAACCACTTGGATGGGTGTTGGGGTCATCGGGGTATTGCTTTTGTTATGGGGTGTCGGGTATTTCGGATGGATTGGATTTAAAGAACATCACCTCGTGCTCCTAGCATTTAGTGTCATTGTATTAACTACCATGTGTTTAGAGGATAGCCTAGAAACTCAAGCTGGAGCATCATTCGTTGGTTTTTTTATTGCGATTTTATGCGGACAACACGCAAGAACCGCGTGGACCACTAAAAATTACTAATTTCGCAGGTATGTCAATTGAAGTTAAGCACTTAACTAAGTTTTTTGGAGAACAAGCCGCAGTAAACGACATTTCGTTCGAAATCGGTAAAGGGGAAATCGTAGCCTTTTTAGGTCCGAACGGTGCAGGAAAATCCACGACAATGAAAATGATTACAGGGTATATCCCTGCGAGTTCAGGCTCAATTAAAGTGAATGGGATAACCGTTGATGTTGACGACCTTGAAACGCGAAAAATTATTGGGTACCTTCCAGAGAATAATCCCTTATACCTTGACATGTACGTCAAAGAATATCTTCACTTTGTGGGGTCTATTTATAAAATAAAAGACTTGAAAAACCGAGTGAATGAAATGATTCAAATGGTTGGATTGGAATTAGAACAACATAAAAAGATTGGCGCACTTTCTAAAGGTTATAAGCAACGAGTTGGGCTGGCACAAGCCTTTATTCACGACCCCGAAGTATTGATTTTGGATGAGCCAACCTCTGGACTCGATCCGAATCAATTAGCAGAAATTCGGGAATTGATTAAAACAATTGGCAAAGAAAAAACCATTATGCTCTCAACGCATATTATGCAAGAAGTAGAAGCCATCTGTGACCGCGTAATTATTATTAATAAAGGAAAAATTGTTGCGAATAATAATCAGCAGGCTTTAGATACAAGCCCTGAAGTACAGACGATTTACATAGAATTTGAAGGTGCGGTAAGTAGCCAGCTTCTGTCAAAAATACCAGGTGTAACAACCGTTAAGGCCTTAGGTAATGGCTGGTTAATTGAAGGTGTAACAGACCAAGACCTTCGCAAAAACGTTTCAAAGAAAGCTCAGGAAGCCGGGTGGTTAATTATGACCTTGAAACTTGAGAAAAAGAGCTTAGAGGCTGTATTCAAGGAATTAACAAAAAACTAGAATGAATTTTATTGAAGAAATGACATGGCGAGGTATGATTCACGATATCATGCCAGGCACCGCAGAAGCATTAAATAAAGGAATGTGCAGCGGATACATCGGGTTCGATCCAACGGCAGATTCTCTGCACATTGGGAGTTTAGTGCAAATCATGACGCTTGTACATTTTCAGCGTGCAGGACATAAGCCTATCGCCTTAGTAGGTGGTGCCACAGGAATGGTTGGTGATCCATCCGGGAAATCTCAAGAACGAAATTTATTAGACAAAGAAACCCTTGATCACAACATTAACGGAGTAAGGGAACAACTAACGCACTTTTTGGATTTCGACGGGCCTAATGCCGCAGAATTAGTAAACAACTATGACTGGTTTCAAAACATGTCCTTCTTAGATTTTATTAGAGATGTAGGGAAACATATTAGCGTCAATTACATGATGGCCAAAGATTCGGTAAAATCACGTTTAGAAACGGGCATGTCGTTTACTGAGTTTTCTTATCAATTGGTTCAGGGATATGATTTTTATTATCTCAACCAACATAAAAATTGTATTGTGCAGCTCGGAGGCTCTGACCAGTGGGGAAATATCGTCACCGGTACAGAACTCATTCGAAGAAAATCGGGCGGAGAAGCATATGCTGTGACCACGCCACTCATTAAAAAAGCGGATGGTAGTAAATTCGGGAAAACCGAAGGTGGTAATGTTTGGCTATCGAAAGAACGCACAAGTCCATACAAATTTTACCAATATTGGCTAAATACAAGTGATGCGGACGCACAAAATTACATTCGCATATTCACCTTATTATCTAAATCGGAAATTGAAGATTTAGAAGGCCAACATCAAGAAGCCCCTCATTTACGTATCTTACAAAAAGCACTCGCTGAAGACATTACCAAACGTGTCCATGGGGAAAAAGAACTTGAAGCGGCAATTAATGCATCTGAAATCCTTTTTGGAAAAGCAACCAAGGAGAGTTTACAACAACTTTCTTCAGAAGATTTCTTAGCGGTTTTTGAAGGTGTTCCACAAGCCATTATTTCAAAATCCTTGATTTCAGAAGGGTTATCTGTTGTTGATGCCTTGGTTAAAGAATCTAATTTCCTCGCATCCAATGGTGAAGCTCGACGAGAATTAAAGGCCAATGCAATTTCTGTGAACAAGGAAAAAGTAGATGATTCCTTCGTTTTAAATGAAAGTCATTTGTTAAATAATCAATTCATTTTGCTTGGTAAAGGAAAAAAAACCAACTTTATTCTCAGGTGCCAGTAACTATTTCGTGGCACAATCATTGATTTAGTTAGCTAAAATCATTGCCGTGAAAACAACAATTTATTTTATTGGACTTGCATGCTCTTGCATCCTATTACTTTCTGCGAGTAATACTCCGGAATATCCTGAAATTGAAAATGAATCATTCAAGATTGGTGAAAAGCTAAGGTATCGAATTAGTTATGGATTTATTGACGCCGGTGAAGCGACGCTGGAAACGAAATATACCGACAAAAAGGGAGATAATCGAAGTTTATATCATGTGGTTGGAATTGGTAAAACCCTCGGTGCATTTAATTCTGTTTTTAAAGTGGATGATCGGTATGAATCCTATATCGACAAAAAAAGCATTATGCCTTGGTATTTTGTGCGGCGTGTGGATGAAGGTGGATATAAGATAAAACAAGATTATACATTCAAACACAACATAGAGAAGGTGGATAATGGGAAAGGTAAAACCTTTAAAACTCCCATGGGTGTACAAGATATGATTTCATGTTTTTATTATGCCCGTACCCTTGATTTCAAAAACATAAAGAAAGGTAAAGTGTTCTCCATTCCTTGTTTCATGGATGATGAACTTTTTACCTTAAAAATAAAGTATAAAGGGGATGAAGAAATCAACCTTCGGAAAGGCACCTTTAAATGCATGCGCTTCGTTCCCGTGGTTCAAACCGGCCGATATTTTAAACATGAGGAAGACGTTAGCTTTTGGGTCACAAAAGATAAAAACCGCATTCCCGTGTTAATCAAGGCGAAAATACCCGTGGGCAATGTAAAGATGCACCTGGTTGGGTGGTATGGTCTTAGAAACGAATTGAGCAGTAAGGTTAAATAATCAACATGGCATCGCCATATGAATAAAACCGGTATTTCTCTTTAATTGCTTCATGATAAGCCTCCATCATTAAGTCATGACCCGCAAATGCAGAGATCATCATTAACAAGGTAGATAAAGGCGTGTGAAAGTTTGTTATTAAACAATCTGCGACCATAAAATCATATGGCGGAAAAATGAATTTGTTTGTCCAACCATCAAAAGGCTTCAACATACCTTCGGTAGAAACTGAAGATTCAATTGCACGCATACTGGTTGTACCTACAGCACACACTTTTTTCTTATTCCGCTTCGCTTCATTCACGATGTTCGCTGCTTTTTCAGGAATAATCACCTGCTCTGAATCCATCTTGTGTTTCGTAAGGTCTTCTACTTCCACCGAACGAAACGTACCTAAGCCAACGTGTAAGGTTAACTCTGCGAAATTTATCCCTTTCAACTCTAAACGCTTCAATAATTCACGCGAGAAATGTAATCCCGCCGTTGGCGCAGCAACCGCACCTTCCTCTTTCGCGAAGATGGTTTGATACATTTCCTCATCCTTTGGTTCTACCTCTCGTTTAATGTATTTTGGAAGCGGTGTTTCTCCAAGCTCAGTGATAATTTTCTTAAACTCCTCATAGGGTCCATCAAAAAGGAACCTCAAGGTACGTCCTCGCGAAGTGGTATTGTCAATTACCTCGGCAACGAGCGAATCGTCTTCTCCAAAATACAATTTGTTTCCAATCCTGATCTTACGTGCTGGGTCAACTAAAACATCCCATAAAAAACTCTCGCGATTCAATTCACGAAGTAAAAACACCTCGATTTTAGCGCCTGTTTTTTCCTTGTTTCCATACATGCGCGCAGGAAACACTCGGGTATTATTTAGAATCATCACATCGCCATCATCAAAATATGAAAGCACGTCCTTGAATAACTTATGTTCTATTTTACCAGTTTTGCGATGCACTACCATTAATCGACATTCGTCACGATGTTCTGAAGGGTATTCTGCGATTAACTCTTGGGGAAGATCGAAGCTGAACTCCGATAATTTCATTTTACTCATATATTCTTTATAGGGTGCAAAGATACAACCCTAACCTAGCGTTTGTCAAGTTTTCGAGGATGTATTTTGTTTTTCCTTGTAAATACTGACTAAAATCAGGAAAAAACACATCAACCATCATTCTTTAAGCTAGGGAATTAGAAGAATTTTGATAAAAAATAAACACATGAATTTAGAAAAACACATTGAAAGCGAGTATAACCGATTTGGACTTATTGCAGTACTTATCTTACTCATCGGTTGTCTGGGTGGAATCACCGTAGGCATGGGAGCAATTAAAGATACTTGGGCATTAATTCTGGTAGTTTTACCTACCATGTTAACCTTAAGTTTATTGCTTGCCGTGGCGCCTATGAAATGGATTTATAAGGCAGCAAGTATTTCAATTCTAATTGACGTCTTGTTGCTCGCCTACTATTTAGTACGGTAAGTGGGTTGTGACTAATCCGTTAAAAAACTGGGCTTAGGTCTACGCTGAATTAAGGGATTTTTAACCGTTGTCCTACACGAATAGTATCTGAAGAAAGGCTATTGGCTCTTTTAAGCGCTGCAACCGTAGTATGGTTTCTACTGGCAATGGCCGATAAGGTGTCTCCTGATTTAACAAGGTAATACGTACTCGGTTTAGGAGTAATAGGCTTTGGTGAGCTTGCTACCGGTATAGTCTCCTTGTATTCTTTTAGAGGAATCCGTAATTCTTCTAACCTTGGTTGTTTATTCAAGGCATCTAATGTATTCATGAATGATGTATAGAGCAGTCCCCCTTTCACTTGATAGCCTATTTTCGTTAAATGAATGTGGTCGGTTTTAGCATAGCCCAAAGTAGCCCAAGTACGAATGGTATTCAAGCCGCCCGATAAGTCATACCAATTCCAAAACAAACAATCGTTCTTTCTAGCTAAACTATCCATGAAATCGCGAAACAAAACCCCTGCGGTAATGGGATGTTTTTTATAGTATAAATCTTGTGTGCTAGTTAACACAATCAATACCTCTGGAACCATGGATTTCCACCAAGCAATGGCTTTTTCTACCTCTTTGGACAGGGTAGGCTCAATGCGATTTTCATACAAAATGTCATTCGTTCCGAAATCTAAGATCACAAGATCCGGTTGAATCAATGGAAGTTGATCTGGTAATTTCTCTAGGATTAAAATAGACCGGAATGCTGCGGCGCCAACCCCAGTTGAATGATAGACTATTCCATGATTTTCTTCATGTTCTACATTAATGCCATAAAAGCGAAATCGAGTTCCCTTTGAGTTTTTAGTGGGCATTAACGCAATTGATTTGATTGAATCTGCCCAAGAAAATATCAACCCTTGCGGGACGTATTCGATACCCTGCGTGATTAATATGTTATTGATGTATACTGTTACACCGAAGGATAGCGAATCATTCTCAAAAAGAATTTGCACTTGATTGTTTGCTTTTTCGATGGGAGTTTTCATCGAAAATAACAAAGAGGAGGCAGAATCACTTGTTTCTACTACCATACCACAAACACCCAAGGGGAGTGTTTCCTTTTTTCCTTGGTAGCTTTTATTATAGCTCCATTTTCCTGTATAGGTGGAAGCATAATTAATTGAAGAATAGGTATTCGCTGCACCGTAATTAAACAACAATCCTCTACCTCCCGATCCAAAACGTTCATGGAATCGATTTCTTGCTATTGTGGTAGGATTTTCCGCCTGAATATGGCTTCCCCCGTAATGAAGTATCACCAATTTATTGGAATCAACAGCATCAAACTGTTGTTTTAAACGACTTAAGGTATTTGAACTATATCCTTGAATAAAAGCAAAAGAAGAATCGATCTTCAGTTCCGCTGGTAATTGAGCGAAACAGGAAACAACGACGAAGGAAAAAACAACCGCAATACTTCTCATTCCGCATTCATGCTGTCAATTACCACTGGATTTTCATTTAATGGGTTTGGTTCTGTTTGAACAGGAGGAGGCACATATACCCCGCTTTGAGTGGTTAGCCTTCGCATCATTCCAATTGTACCTTTACTCATAGCAGCATACATACCAACCGCAAAGACGATGTCATTAATGTCATTCTCATGAATGATTTTTGTCAAATTCTGTTTTGAATATCTTAAATCAACCACCCAAATTTCCTGGTAATGATTCACCAAATACACCGCGAACGCATTTCCCATGGAATTTTTGATAATAACTGCTTTCTTTCCATTTTTAATTCCAGTTTTAATACGAATCAAGGGCTCATCTCCACCTAAAAAAGTTGAATAGGTATTACCCCCTGAGCTACTTTCATAAAACACTTTAGTTTTAGAAGGTTTATCCGTATTGTACGGACCGAATTTAACTGCTTCTGTTTGCACCTTTGGCACCCAATACTCCATGGTGTCTGGGTGCGCTCGAACCGTTGGGTCTTGTGTGTGTTGGTACATCGTACCTAAGAAATTATATTTGACCTTCTTTGTCATTTTTTCCATTGGGACCGCCTCTAAGCCTGCCGCTTTACAGAATGCAACATATCCATAATATGCCCCCAAAGGTTTCCAATGGTGGTCTGTCCCGAAGTACAACTTCGTATTCGAATGTTCATTTAATTCATTAAACACATCACAAAAAATCGCCCCATCTTTTAGGTTGTTTTTAATGGCCAACAGGGTACGTTTATTCTGACTGTTATAATGTGCGTATTTCTCTACCGGAATAAAGGCAGAAGACAAGGGCGCCACCGCAGAAAATACCCGAACGCCTTTAAAGGTTCGAGCGTATTCATTAACCATTTCGGCAAAGTACTTTGACATTGCCGGACTTCCGCCTCCCATGGGATAGACGCAGCCATCGATAATTAGCATGGATCCCGCGTACTTTTCTTCAAATTCATCCAAAAAAGCCATTTGATTCTTTGTGCTGTCTGTGGATTCACCTTGTGTTTTAGTTCGCTTCTTCGGAAGTACAACAACCCGTTCGCTATTTTTAAGCTGAAAACCCTTAGCTGCATGAAAATAATCAGTCGAAGATATAAAACTCGTTCTAAATGGGAAATGATCGTCGATATACTTATCCACTTGTTTAGTCCATGTTCCCGCTAAGTAATCTTTTGAATTAAAGCTTGGAAAGGTTGCCAGTTTACGCTTTTCATTATCTGATTTAACCGATTTTGGTATAAAAAAGTAAGCCAAGGGGAAACCTAATACAAAAAGGAAAAACAAGAAAACGTTTATCTTTTTATCCATTAGAAGCGTGTATAT
>JBEGMB010000210.1:0-7376 GCA_041183245.1 Bacteroidota bacterium | reverse complement strand
TAACAACTTAACCTAAATTGTAATGACTAAAGTCTTTAAAATTGGACGCGAATCGGATAACGATATCGTTATTTCGGATCAAACGGTCTCTAGAAATCATGGTGTGATTTATTTTGAACCCGATGGCTATACGTATTTTGAGGATTTAGATTCCTCGAATGGGTCCTTTGTCAACGGCAACAAAATTTACGGTAGGGTTCAGCTTCAAAATACGGATATTTTGAAAGTAGGAAAGGCCTTAGTTCCTTGGCAAGAATATCGGAATCTAACTCCTAAATTTTCATCAAATAATCAGGATGGAGAAACCGTAATAAATGAGGCAGAGCACACGCCTTCCGTATCTTCCTATGATGACGGTCATACCGTGTTGAACAATGAACCAATAGCGCGAGAATCAGAACCATATGTCGCAATTAAACCAAAAAGCGGTTCCTTCTTAAAGAAATATTGGCCGGTTTTTTTAGGTGTATTTGCTTTACTCATTGTCGCATTAATTCTTGTTTCTCGAACGGGTGACTCGAGTTCCCCCGAGGAAGAGGTGTCATCATTGAACGATGACAGTACGATTCAGAATGAAAAATCCTCAACACCAGAGGTTTATGAAGAATTTTCAGATAGCGATGGCGACGGGGTAGAGGATGGCGATGACGAATGTCCAAACAAAAAAGGGCCAAAGAAAAACAACGGTTGTCCGCTCAAAGATTATGACGGCGATGGAACACCAGATGCGGATGATAATTGCGTGTATGAATACGGGCCAAGTAGTAATTATGGATGTCCCTATGAAGAGGAATCTTATCGTACCCAATGTCCATATTGCAAGGCAACGAGGTATGAATCAGAATCAAATAGATATTGGAATTGTTATAGCTGTGGTGAACGATTCTACAATTGCTATAAAACGCGTGATGGGGATCACGGCGGTGTGAAGACGGATTGGTTTTATGATGACGAATGCGACTGTTACAATTGCGATGATGAGTAATAGATTCTAATTATTTAGTTGAACGTGATGATAGGAAGAGAAATTTTAAATTATCGAATTGAAAAGGTTATTGGCGAGGGAGGAATGGGGACCGTATATTTGGCTTCCCACACCAAAATTCCAAATCGGGTTTCTGCCATTAAAGTGCTGAAAAGTAATTTTTTGCAAAATGAAAATTTAAAAAATAGATTTCGTAGGGAAATGGAAATCATGGCCGGTATGACCCATGAAAATATCGTTAAACTTGAACAATTTGACGAAGATGATTTAGGGATGTATCTTATTATGGAGTATTTTAAGGGGGTTGAAATAGATGATTACCTTAAAAATAAAATAGGCGTTTTTCCAGAGGAAAAAGCGGTTCCCTTAATGATTCAAATCCTAAAAGCATTTAGTTTCGCGCACAAAAAAGGAATCGTACACCGGGATATTAAACCAGGAAACATTTTAATCAATCAAGAGGCCGATCAAGTGAAGGTTCTTGATTTTGGGATTGCGAAAATGAAGGATGATATTTCCATGCAAACAAAATCCGGGGCACAAATTGGTACTGTTTTCTACATGTCACCAGAGCAAGTGCATGGAAAGGAACTTGACGCTAGATCCGACATTTATGCACTTGGGGTAACATTTTATCAAATGCTTACTGGTATCAATCCATACCACGATCTGAATACAGAATACGAGATATATAACAAGATCACCAAAGAAGATTTACCAGATCCAAGAGAAATTTATCCGGGTGTCACGGAACGTATGGTTAATATTCTTAGAAAATCCTTGGCTAAAGCCCCAGAAGATCGCTTTCAAACATGCGATGACTTTATCTTAGCTTTGCAAGGAGATGTGGAGGTGAAACCCATTTCAAAAACAGGTATTGAACCCCCAGTCGAAGAACCTGAACCTATCGATAATACCCCAACGCTTATCACGGTTTTTGTTGGGATAGCTAGCGTTATTTCCTTGCTAAGTCCAGATTTCTACTGGTTTTCACCCTTGTTTTCCCTTGGTGGTGTAGGTTATTTTTTCTACACTAAGAATAAAAATCCGGAGACAGGAAAACCAATTGTTTTGATTGTTTTCAGTGCCTTGGTCATTTCGTTATTATTTTCTGCTGCCTTGTACATGTTCACCGATTCAGATGGGGATTCTTTTCCTGACCGCAACGACCCGTGTTTAGAATATGGCATCAATAATGGTTGTCCTCAATAATCCTAATTATGAAAAATCTAATTGTTTTTAGCTTCATATTTTGCTCCCTGAGCGTTTTTGCTCAAAAGAAAAAAAACGATAAAAAAGAAGAACCTGAGTTAGTTCGAATCCAAAAACAAATGGATAGCGTTCAAGATATACTGACACTGACCATTGAATTCAATACAAAAACGATTGATTCATTGAAAAATATAATTCGAAAAAAAACAGAGGGTAAGCAAACACCCACTAAAAAGAAAGTAGAACTAAATTTAACAACCACATTAATTGGAGATATTCAGTGGGCTTCTTCAACACTTGGTGCATCAACAAAGATGAATTTGGAGGGTGAATCTTCCATTGATGCCTGGTTGAATGATCATGGTTTTGTTCGTTGCGAAGACCAAGTGGCCTGGAATGAAAATATTGATAATCCTTCCTATCTCGTTCGGCCAGGGTTGGTTGGCAAACTTGGATACTATTTTAATAGAGAAGCCATTCAAAAAATGACCAGTTTATTGGAGAGTCAAGGGCAATGGCGTATTGCATCCAACACCGACTTTAATGCACTTTTTAAACATGCTTCTTTACTTAAATTGGGGACATATTCTCCATTTCAATTACTTGTTGGAAATCCGGGCATAAAAGAAATGAAGGCGCTTTGTACATGGAAGAATCAATCAGTGTACGACATCTATGGATTGCAAATAACACCGTATTCCTACTACTCCGGATTTGACAAATTATTGATAAATGATAACTATGTCGAATATTTTTCTCATTTTTCTGAAGCAAATGAAGTGTATGTTACGCACATTTCACCAGAAGACAAAATTGAACCGTTAGCCTATGGTTATGGACCTGAAGCTACTAAATATGGGTTTTTTATTCGTTTAATTAAAATTTAAAATTATGCAAGGTTTTCAAAAATGTAATAACGGTCATTTTTTCAAAGAAGGTATGGCCAAATGTCCTTACTGTCCTTCAGGGGATGCCGGCTCAAGTGCTCCCGTGGATTTAAACAAAACGCAAATTACAAGTAATTTTGATGAGCCTTCACCATCATTCGATGGCGGAGATAAAACCGAAGTAGTTAATCCAAATGGTCCATCGCATGCCGCTGCAGCACCAACGGATCGCACGGAGCGTATGTCGGCTCCTTCGCCTTCGCAAGCTAAAAAGAATAGTAATCTAGACCGTACATTTATTCAAGGAGTTGAAGAGGTGGTAAGTATGGGCGAAGATGGGGCAGAGGTGAACCATCGTCCTGTAGGTTCCCCTCGTGCTTCTCGAAGAATGGTTGGTTGGTTGATTTCTTACAGCTTAG
Organism: Bacteroidota bacterium; assembly: GCA_041183245.1. Taxonomy (GTDB): domain Bacteria; phylum Bacteroidota; class Bacteroidia; order Flavobacteriales_D; family Crocinitomicaceae; genus UBA952. The sequence goes on along the minus strand of JBEGMB010000210.1, from coordinate 3,873 downwards.
ATCCTATGGGAATAGATTATAGGATTTATGAAGGGAATAATACCCTAGGTAGAGAGAATAGCAATTCAATTATTATTAAACAAGACACCGTGATTTCTGCGAAACATATCAACATCTTGTACCGAAAAGAACGGTATTGGATTCGTGATGAAATGTCAGCCAATGGAACCCTCTTGAATGGAGAAGATCTAGATTTGGATAAAGTGTATGAACTTCATGATGGGGATATGATTAAAATCGGTAATACCACCTTTAAATTTAAATCCAGTTTATAATGAAAAAGTTCCTTTTGTGGAGCTTCATTCTATGCAGTTCCTTCGGTTGGAGTCAACAAAGTACCATTAAGTTTAAAAACGTAAAAGGTGACGATTTTCCGACTATTTCAGGTGATATTTGGTTTCGTAATCCAAATGAAATAAATACATCATCGATAACTATTTCGGAGAATGGTAAGGTAAGTAACCTGGTGCTCAATGGACAACGTCCTGGCGATTCCGTTGCAAAACAAAAAGCAGTTATTTTCTTAATGATGAATCCTGGGCCATCTAAAATGGCTCAGTTTAATTGGTATCGAAATGTTATTTCTGCTACCTTAAGCTCGGATTATATTCAGGCAGGCGACAAAGTTCAGATCATGTCGTTTAACCAGCAGTTGCAGGGGCAGTTACTTTTTCCGTCCAGCTTTACCTTTACCGATCAAACCGATGTATTAAAGAAGCAATTAACAGATATGCTTCCGGTTCCATATCGCTCTACCTGCAGTGGAACTAGAACATTGATTTGGAGTGCCATTGATCAAGTCTTGGATTTGGTTGAAAAGGAAAATCTTAATATTCCCGTGAGTATTATTGTAATTTCCGATGATAATTCATGCATTACACAACAAGCGAATCAAACACCGGTAGAGAAAGCTAAGAAGCTCGGTGTTGCTGTTTATTCCGTGGCTCGTAACGACAACAATAAATTCAATTCGATTGAAAAAATCTGTACAGAATCATTTGGGATTTATTACATGTCTCCGGGGAATGACTTGACGCAAGCACAAGTTAAAGTGCGTGAATTCATGCTTGCTATTAAACAACGTGCCGCCGGACAGTACTATAGTTTTTCTTACGAAACTTCGCTAGAAAATGATGGATCCAGTCAACCAGTAACGGTAACTATGCCGGGTAGCGTAACGGATACGTTTATTCAAATGCCTGAAAAAAATACCATCCAATGGATGCTCGCAAACTGGTTAACCTTGGCTTTAATTATCCTCGTGATCGGTATGTTTGCATTTTTCATTTGGAAAAATCGCAAGGATGCTAAATTAAAGCAGCTTGAATTAGAGGCTCGCACAAAATCCGAATACAGCCGATTAAAATCCGAACAAAGTCAAGCGGACGCAGAAATGGCTCGACAAATGGCCGAACAGGATCAGCAGCTGAATCAAATGCGGCTGAAAGCGCAACAAGAGGAAGAGGCGAAACGCCAAGCTCAAAAAAATGAACACGCAGAATTACGTAAGAACGAACTGTTGCAAGAAATGCGCATGCGAGGTAACCTGCCTTGGCTTATCATAATCTCTCAAGGGCAAGAATATCGGTATGATATTGATGATCCCATGTTTACGATAGGAAGAGAAGAAGGCAACAGCCTTTGTATTCCAGTGTCTACGATTTCTAGACGGCATGCCGTGATAAAATTTTTGAACGGAGAATATACCATTCAAGACCTAAACAGTTCAAACGGAGTAATTGTCAATGGGGAAAAACAACAGGAAATTCTACTGATGCATGGCGATGTCGTACAATTAGGAGATACGTATTTAACATTTATGATTTAACACTACTTAAGATGAAATTTGAGTTTAAAGAACATACAGATAAGGGCCTTGTCCGTGAGGTAAATGAAGATAATTTAGGTCATTCATTGAATTCTAAAAACGGTGACGTTTTCGTGGTGTGCGATGGTATGGGCGGTCATGTGGGGGGGCAAACGGCTTCAACCATTGGGGTTAATGCCCTCTTATCAGAACTTACGACTAAGGCGCATAATAATATGCATGTTGCCATTAGTCAAGCGCTAACCTTTGCAAACGAACAGGTACTTGGGCATGCGGAAGCTGATCCTTCGCTGAAAGGCATGGGAAGTACGGCTACCGTTTGTTTGTTCAAAGATGACTTGTTATACGTAGGTCACGTAGGCGACAGCAGGGCATACATATACAGCGATAAGAAATTATATCGAATCACGAGAGATGATTCATATGTTCAAGAATTGGTAGACAAAGGCGTAATTACGGAAGATGAGGCAGAGATGCATCCCAACAAAAATAGAATACTTCAGGCCTTAGGTTCTACAAGCGCCATTACCCCAAGAATTCCGAAAAAACCATTTAAGTTAAAAACAGGAGATTTGTTGTTATTGTGCTCCGATGGATTAACCAGCATGGTCGTGGATGAGCTCATCGAACAATTGATTAATCCACAAGATCTTGGCGGAACCCTCCAAGAATTGCATAAGATTGCGATGACCAATGGGGGCAAGGATAACATTACGATGACCTTGATTAAAATAACAGAAAGTCCATACTTGCAAAATGATTTCGATCATTTTACTGTAAAATACAACAAGAAGCAGACCGCTGCTTCGCACAAAATTACGGGGACGCCTCCACCGATGGACATAAGTGTACCTGCCAAGAAAAAACTACCCATGTCCTATATCCTTGGCGCCGCGGCAGTGTTATTAGTGATTGTGGCGTTGATTGTCTGGAATAAACCGTCAAAAGGTACTGAAACATCCGCAAAAGTGAACACGCAATCTAAACAGGATGGAAATCCAAAGGATGATATCACTGATGGACTAGACAGAATCGAGGACGTGAATGGTAGTTCAGAACACAAAAAGGATAAGGAACCGATTAAGAAAATAGAAAAACTTACTCCACTACAAATAGCAGAATATAAAGTAAAGTCCACCGAAAGAACACTTGACAGTTTATTTATTCTATATGGAGGTAAAAATGATACTAAAAAAGAATGTTCAAGTGGTTGCGAAGACGATCAAGCAATAGAGGATTGTCAAAGTAAGATTCAAAAAGCCAAAGCAAATTTGACAAAAGCCAGGCAAGATTTAGTTCGAATAAATCCAAAAAGTAACTAATGTCAGTTATTTATTAAAAATGCGAATCAGGCACTACGAAATATGGAAACCCATCAACAGCGGAGGCACGGCAAACGTGTACTTGGCGATTGATTTGCACGACGGCAAGCCTGTAGCCTTAAAGAAATTAAAGAATGGGATGCTTGAAAATCCCATCATGCGAGAGAAGTTTATTGAGGAGGCAAATCGGTATTTATATTTAAATCACCCTAATATTGTCAAGTTAAAGGATTTTATTCTGGACGATAAAGAAGGCTATCTAATTATGGAATATGTAGATGGCATGAACCTTAAAAATTTCGTAGAACAGGTTGGGGGCTTACCGGCTCAGAATGTGGGATTGTTTTGTATGGAGGTATTGGCTGCCTTGGAGTATGCCCATAATAAGGAAGTATTGCATTTAGACATAAAGCCGGCAAACATCATGCTTTCTGAAAAAAATGAAATAAAGCTCATTGATTTTGGGATTTCCTCGGATTCAAAGAAATCCAACAAGGAAATTATGGGCAGTCCGTTTTACATGAGCCCCGAACAAATTTCCGGTAATAACATTGATCAACGAAGTGACATTTATTCTGTAGGAGTAACGATTTATGAGCTTTTTACTGGAAATCTTCCGTTTCAGGATAGCAAAACAAGGGAAGAACTGTATGCGCGCATAAAATCGTCTGAAATTCCTAAAGTTAAAGTGAATTTTGAAAGTGATATAGATTATGTAACCGA
>JBEGMB010000209.1:0-9700 GCA_041183245.1 Bacteroidota bacterium | reverse complement strand
CATCCGAAAGGAATAGAAAGCACATCGATTCATGGAATGCCTTAAATGTTGAGCCTTCAATTAACGCATTAAGTGACCAAATAAAGATGGCACTCATTCAAGAGAATCAAGATTCATTGGTTCATGTGCTGAGTCGTAATCAAGGAGCAATTAGAGAGTTTATTGAATATCCCGCTTCTATTGCTTTTCAGGATGTTAAACCCACGTCTTCTTTGGATCAAACAATTGCTGAATTAACAGCGCTTCGGAAGAGTGAAGTACAGTTAAAGAACGAAATAGCACGAATCAACGACGGAAAATCTCAGGCGAAACGAAAGGAATTAGAACAATTAAATGCAGACCAGGCAGCTAAAGAAAAGCAACTGAGTACTATTTCTACCTTAATTGCCGAGAAAGAACACGAACAAATAAAAGCCGAACTTGCGAATTCCTTTCAGAAAGAAGGATTTACACTGAGTGATTCTACCTTCGAGGGTCTCGTAGTACGCGTTCAAAAAAAGCAAGAAGCACAACAGCAAGCAGCACGTATAGCGAATCAAACCCCAAATTCATCTGTTAATTCAACCGACGAAAAAGCGCTCAGTAATCAGATTTCTTCGATTAAGGCTGAGAATGAAGTAATAAAGAATCGATTTGTTTTGGCAAATCCTCAGGAACAAGAGGCCTTAGCAGCGCGTTCCCAACAGCTAGAGGCCCGCTTGGATTCGCTTCAGACCTTGAAATTTGAACAGGAGAATATAACCGCACAAAATCCAGTTCAACCGAAAACTACCGAAACTACGCCAATAGAAACGGACCCAACTAACCCAGACGTAAATCCAAACATCAGCGAGCAAAATCCAGTACAACCGAAAACTACCGAAACTACGCCTGTAGTAACGGACCCAACAAATCCGGACGTAAATCCAAACGTCAGCGCACAAAATCCAGTTCAACCGAAAACTACTGAAACTACGCCTGTAGTAACGGATCCAACAACCCCAGAGGTAAATCCAAACAACATTGCCCAAAATCCAGTACAACCGAAAACTACTGAAACTACACCTGTAGTAACGGATCCAACAACCCCAGAGGTAAATCCAAACAACATTGCCCAAAATCCAGTACAACCGAAAACTACTGAAACTACACCTGTTGTAACGGACCCAACAAACCCGGACGTAAATCCAAACATCAGCGCGCAAAATCCAGTACAACCGAAAACTACTGAAACTACACCTGTTGTAACGGACCCAACAAACCCGGACCTAAATCCCAACATCAGCGCACAGAATCCAGTTCAACCGAAAACCACGGAAACTACGCCTGTTATAACGGACCCAACAAACCCGGACGTAAATCCAAACATCAGCGCACAAAATCCAGTACAACCGAAAACTACTGAAACTACGCCTGTTGTAACGGATCCAACAACCCCGGACGTAAATCCAAACATCAGCGCGCAAAATCCAGTGCAACCGAAAACTAACGAAACTACACCTGTAGTAACGGATCCAACAACCATAGAGGTAAATCCAAACAACATTGCCCAAAATCCAGTTCAACCGAAAACCACGGAAACTACGCCTGTTGTAACGGATCCAACTAACCCAGAATTAAATCCAAACATCAGCGCACAAAATCCAGTACAACCGAAAACTACTGAAACTACGCCTGTTGTAACGGACCCAACAAACCCGGAGGTCAATCCAAACATTAGCGCGCAAAATCCAATTCAAGCGAAAACTAACGAAACTACACCTGTTGTAACGGATCTAACAAGCAAGGAGGCTTCTAATAATCGTTCGACTCGCGCCATAAATGAATTGGACGAACATCAACGGGTAATTTCAACAATGGAACGCGAGAATGGGTTGGTTGAAGCTGAAACATCTATTTTAAAGGACCAATTGAGCCTTGCGAATACCTTACTTAAATTAAAAATGGAAGTAGGGGATTCTGTGTATGCTTCGGTTCTTACGAACGAAGAGATTGAAGGATTAACACAAGGAATAGCACAATCGATAGCCAAAGTAAATGAGAAACTCGGTAATACACAGCGTTTGGATATTGACATGAGCAACATAAGTCAAGGACTTCAGGTAATTGCTCCGAATCTTACTACTGAGTCGTTATTCACTGTACCAAAATCAGTTGCCTTAACTGATACAGAGCTTAGTGATCTGTCTTCAGAAGGTTCTTATGATGCCTATGTTACGCTGAGAAAAGAATTTGCAAGCTTGAGGGCTAAGAAATTAGACGTAATGGAGCAACTTGACGAATTAAAATTAACACTATATCGCTCAACTAATTCAGAGGAAACAACAGCTATTATTTCTCAACTGGTTGGCTTAGCAGATGAAATAAAAAAACTTGAACGACAGGAGTCTCAAGTACTGCAAATAATTAACGCGATGTCCCAAAAGGAAGCCTACCATTATTTAATTGAACAAGGAGTAGCGCCAAAAGGAGGTGAAGGACAATCATCATTCAGCAAAGACCAAGTTGTCTTCAGTATGAATGCGGAGAAAAAACAAGGGAATTCATATCCTGTATTGACTTCTATGCCAAATGGTCTTGTGTTTCGAGTGCAAGTAGGGGTGTTTAGGAAGCCTGTTCCTGATTATTTCTTTCGTGAATTTACGCCGGTATCTGGGGAACGCTTAACGAATGAGTTAACAGCCTATTTAACGGGTTTCTTTGCAAGTTCAACAGAAGCAATGAATGCACGAGGTCAGGTACGTAACACCGGCTATTCTGATGCATTCATTGTTGCATATTGCGATGGGAAGCGCATACCGTATCAAGTTGCGTTGAATTATGAAAAACAAGGATTGTGCAAGGTGCGAAATAAACAAGAGCTTGAATCAGAAGCTTGGAGCTTAATGAGCGCTGCTTTATCTGCTTCAACTCCGGTAGCTGAAATCCCTAGGGAAGTATATTATACAGTTCAGGTGGCTGCCTTGAAAACCCTAGATAATGGGAAATTATCCAATGTACCGGAATTGTTTTACAACGAATCCAACATGGGATTATATAAATATTCGAGCGGAAAATTCAATCAGATTAACTTAGCCAAGGCACGCAGGACAGCGCTTAAAGCACTTGGATATGCCGATGCTTATATTGTGGCATATCGAGATGGAATTCCAGTAAGTTTTAAAGAGGCAGAGGTGGCTTTGGCATATAAACAAGAACAACCGAATCTAACTAAATCCAATGTGGAGCCTGTAAATAAGGGTATTGAAGGTGTAGCGATTCAAGCACCGGAAAAAACGTATTATGCGTTTACTAAAGAAATTGATACGATAGGATTGTCTTCTATGGCTCAATATAATCGAATGCAAATGTTTGTATTACAGCCAAATTCCCTTCATTCAGCCCCAATAGAACGTCAAGAGATTTCGCCCTTGTTGGCAATTTTTTATTCAGACTTTAAGTTGAATTTGGAAGGCAAAGAAAAACCAAACAAACTGAGCATAAAAGAAGATGGAGACAAATTTCCTTTGCTTCATGATTTTGCCTTACGTAATCAAATTCCATTTTGTGTTATGGTAATTGAAGATTCTCGTAAACAGATCGATTTTTATCCATCATCGGCAGAAAACAGTCAATTAATTTATAACTTGGCTGAGGCCTTAACCCTTGAAGTAACGTCAAATTAGTAATGAAAGAAAAGGTTAGCGAAAAAACAGAAGTTGCAGTTTTAGAAGAAAAGGAATTAGCATTAATTCTCTATAACGACGATTTTAACACCTTTGACCACGTGATTCATTGTTTGGTTACCGTGTGTGGTCATGAACCGCAGGCTGCTGAACAATGCGCTTATATTGTACATTACGGCGGAAAATGTGCGGTTAAACACGGGTCTTATGAAGAACTTGAACCCAAATGTGTTGCCTTGCTCGACAAAGGTCTTTCCGCAAAAATTGAATCTTAATTACGGCTTAGATAATTCAAAAAAGGTTTTTTCTATCGTTTCGTATTTCCCATTTGGCGTAGGGGATAGGGCAGGTGCCGCCATGACATTAAAATCACGGTCGATTAAGATATAAAATGGAAAGGTTCGAATGCCTAAGCTTGTCCATATTTCATGTTCCAAAGGAAAACCAACGCGGGTCCAATTAATCTGATCCATTGCATGTTGTTCAGAGGCATTCAACTCTTTTTTCTCCACATAGATCGTAACGAACTCGATTTTACTTCCATACGTTTTTATCAACTTTTTTAAGGCACTTAATTCGCTAATGGCATTGGTGTTGGATGGATTGAATGCATGCAAGTAAATGTGCTTATTCGAAATGTCACTCAAGTTCACACGTTCCTTAGTTCCAATAAGTTCATCCAGTATGAAACTACTTCCTACCTGGATTAAATCCACCTGGGATAATATATTTAGGGCAATTTTCCGATGTTCCGGATACTCAGAAGTTTTACTAATATTCTTTAGGTTTGAAAGAATTACAGTTTTCGGTAAAAAATCATCAGACAATGCTTGTTTTAAGAGGTATATCCGTAGGAGTGATCGCAATTCTGGATTACTACTGAATTCACATTTCGCCAGCAAGGAATCGCTTGCTAATAAATTGTTTGCGGCAAATGCAGCAAATAACTTATCCGAAATTTCAGAATCGATTTGTGATAAATATTGATTGTAAAACGATTTAAAATAATCCATATAAAAATCGCATTCGTAGCGTATGGGACTACGCTCGAGATATTGTCGATATTTTTCTTGGTTAGAGGGCGCTCCAAGGTAGCGTTGATTATCAATGTCGTTTGCTATGGTATAGCGCATGAAATTGGAGAAATACGTGGACGTATCTGCTTTTATATCTTTGGCCGCTAACATTTTTAGAAAGGTGATTTTGGAAGCGTACGCACCGGGATTAACCTCCCGTTCTACAAATATATCCGCCATATAATTGTCAATCCAGGCCTGAAACCCAAGAATTTTGTAATTGATGTCGTTGCTATCTAAATCAAAAAATGTAAGTTCAACTTCTTCTTTTAGATTGTAGCTGTTGTGCTGGGGATTGTCTGCTATAAATTCTACCGTGTATTTTGCATTTGGCTGAACATACAAATAGGCTGTTAATTGGTCATTTCCTAAGACCATTTTTTGAATTTGAGAAACCTTCGTATTGAATTTGAAAATTCCACGGTCGCTTACAACGGTATCTTGAACAAGCGATAATTTATCACTTATGAAATCCTCATACTTCCATAAATAAAATCGTTGATTAGTAAACTGCGGTGCATGTCCAATTATACTTACTTGAGCAGAAAGTAATGTGGATAGAATACAGAGTTTAAAAAGCAGCAGGTAACGTAGTTTCATGGTTACTTAACTAACAAATGAGCATTGGTTACGAATTTATTTATATCGCCGCCTTGCTGATGAATCTCACGAACAATGGTGGCATTAATGGCTGAATTCTTAAGATCTGTCAGTAAAAAAACCGTTTCAATTGAAGCCATTTCTATATTCATTTGGGCAATGGAGCGTTCATACTGAAAATCTTTGGTGTCACGTAACCCACGGAGTATAAACGAACATTCATATCGTTCACAGGCACGGATGGTTAATCCGCTGTAATCTATCACCGTAACCGGCATGTCTTTAAATAAGGATGAGATGTGTGCTTTTCTCGATTCCGTATCAAAATAAGGCGTTTTATTTGAGTGTATTCCTAAGCCAATGATTATTTCATCAAAGAGCGTAATCCCTTTGTGAACTATGGCTTCATGACCTTTGGTGAAGGGGTCGAATGAACCAGGAAAAAAAGCGCGACGGTATTTCATTTGAAAAAACTAAAGTTTACATTTCCGAACGTACGCGTATTCACGTAATTTGTTTCCTCTTTAAGTACTGTAAATTTGCCATGCTCCATGATAAGTTGTCCATCAGTCCTTAACAGATTTCGTTCAAATATAGTTTGAACTATAGCATTGTGAATCTTTAGGTCGTACGGTGGGTCGGCTATGATTAGATCAAATTGTTGCGTTGCGCGCTGGACAAAAGCTAAGGCATCTTGTGTATGCAAACTTATTTTATCCTCAATACCGAGCGAAGCCGCATTTTTCTTAAGCCAGGCAGTAACTTTTGGACTTTTATCAACGCAGGTTACTCCTAGGGCACCACGAGATATAAATTCAAAGCTGAGATTGCCTGTTCCTGCGAATAAATCCAAAACGCGCACTTCTTCAAAATCCATTTGATTACCGAGTACATTAAATAAACCTTCTTTCGCAAAGTCTGTGGTGGGTCTAGACGGAAAGCTTGAGGGTACGGAAAACGACCTTCCTTTTAAATATCCTGAAATGATTCTCATATGATGTGATCAAATAGCGAACGAATGTCTCGGGATTCTATAGCCAAAAGATTTAACGGTTCAATGCGCTCCAAGTATGCATTAATCAGCGTGGGGTGAATCGTGGGGTGAGTACTGCTTAAGCGCAGTAAAGCGCCCTCTGTACTTAACTTATATTGATTCAACATGTTTAAAAGCATGTAAATGATGTCGTCGATTAATGTGAATTCAAAAAAATCGGAATACCACAACTTTTGGTCGCGATACACACCGAGGTAGCATTGATTCGCAAAACAATGAAGATCTATCGTGTATCCGGTGCTGCGCTGTAACGAAGAAAGTAAGAGGTAATGAATGCTGTGAATTGGCTCTCCGTTAAAATGTGCTGTAACAAATCCGTTTAACCACGTGGGCTGCGAATGCATCAACTGAACTTGCCCATTTGCACTCAAGGTGTTGTATAATTCATGCGTTGCATTCAAGGTGTCGTACATGCGTGCGTGATATGCTGCTGCATTCGCCTGCTCGAAAACTGCATGGGGAATTGCCATATGATTTATTCCAACAACTGCATGGGTAAAATCGGGTGCGTGAAGAAAGGAAGAATTTGAGTTGTCCTTTAAAAAACTTTTGATTTCTTCATGGATTAATGGCTCCGTGTTCGAACGTATATCACAATGAAACTTGTTTTCCTTAGAAAGCAGGGAAACTTTGTTTTTTTCATATAGAATTGTGAACGTACTCATGTTATCCACAAAGCTACAATTAATTTAACTTAAGCCCTAGGATTGTATCCGCTATCACTTTATTTAAGAACTTTGCATATGGAATTTACTAAGGATCAAACAGAGGCCATTCAAACCTTTATTCGTTTTGATAAAGCGGATTCACAGCGCCGATGTTTTGTGCTTAAAGGATATGCTGGTACCGGAAAAACCACCTTGATTTCTTATATCGTTTCAAATTTTATTCAACAGAAACGTAAATTGAAATTAATTGCACCTACGGGAAGGGCAGCTAAGGTAATGGCTATGTATGCAGATTATCCCGCAGGAACGATCCATAAGTTGATTTACTTTTTATCAGATGCTATGGAAGGTAGCGGGTTGGTAAAAGCAAAGAATTTGTATAAAAACACCTTATTTATTGTGGACGAGGCCTCTATGGTTGGGGTAGAATCACTTCAGCAAGAAGGCAGTTTGCTACAAGATTTAATGGATTATGTGTTCTCCGGTGAAGGATGCTCCTTAATGCTGGTTGGAGATCCTGGTCAGTTGCCACCTGTAGGTCAAACGGATTCACCGGCTTTACACCTCGATTATTTACAACATCATTACCCCGGATTAGCTGTTTTTTCGCATACCCTAACCGAAGTCGTCAGGCAAGCGGCGGATTCACAAATCACAAGGAATGCTACCCATCTGCGCACGATAACTGATTCCGAACCTCCTTATTTTACGAGCCTTGGGAGGGAAGTATTTTCAATCAATGGGTCAGAGTTATTAGATGCCTTGGAATCTTCAAGAAAAGACGGAGACGAGTCCTTTGTAATGCTAACCATTTCTAATAAACGGGCTGGAAAGTGGAATCAAGAAATTAGAAATCGACTATTCCAATATGAAGAAACTGTCGTTCGTGGGGAATGGTTAATGGTGGTTAAAAATAATTACCACTGGGCGGCAGATTCTGAAATGGGATTAATCGCCAATGGAGAAATGATGGAGGTCATTCGGATCATTAAAGAGGAACATCTTTATGGGTTTGATTTCATTCATGCCGTGGTTAGTTTTACAAGTGAACCGAATAAAGAACGCACGGTAATTTGCTTCAAAGACACCTTGTTTTCCGATGCGCCCAATTTACCGAGAGAGACATTAAAATCACTTTTCTTTGAGATTGAAAAAGATTATATGCACGAACGAAATAAACGAAAACGCTATCAATTCATTCTTAAAAACCCATATTTTAATGCCTTGCAAATTAAGTATGCCTACTGCGTTACCGCACATAAAGCACAAGGTGGGCAATGGGATACCGTGTTTGTAGATTATGGATTCATCCCTGAAAATATGGAAAAGCAAGAATATATAAGATGGCTTTACACCTGCGTAACCCGAGCTAAAATTCGCTTGTACCTTTTGAATTTTCCAGAAAAGTATTTGCCGTAAGCTTATTCTTTGATTTTAGGGATTTTAATGGCCTTATTTCCAATAAAGTACTTACTCTGCGCAACGCTTTCTTCCAATTGATCAATGAATTTTTTGGCTTTTTGCGTACTGAGATACTTCGGACAGCTTGCGATTAATTCATTTTTTGTTTGAATTAAAATCGAACGTGTTCGTAATACTGACAACAATTCATTTTTACTTATACCATTGGTCGTTAAAAGAGACTCAATGGGTAGGGCCGTGGATGTTAAATTAGAAATTACAGGATCCGTTGAACTTTCTATGTGGATGTTTAACGAACGATTGATTTTAATTTGTAAACCGGCATGCCTAAGTGACTTAAAAGCCCATTCCCCTCGGCTCAGTTGTTTTTCTTCCTTTGTGTTCCCGGGGTAGGAGGTTTGTTCTTGTTGTTCCGGATCGCGAACGATTGCGCTGTCTTTCCACATACCAATTCCCATTCCATCTAAGGTTAACTCAATAGGAAGTGGATTCTTACTATAGGATTCGAATAATTTTTTAAAAAAACTTGTGTCTTTTTCTGTGAATATTCGGCCTTCAAACTTATACGCATCAGACTCAAATACATCTTCAAAATTAATTTCAAAATCCGCATCAAAAAACGGACGTACATCCACCATGGATAGGTGCATCATAATTTCATCAGATGATTCTCCCTCATAGTCTTCAGGGATGGAAAGCAATCTAACTTCTACAAGCTCGCTTGAGTCGGTTGGAGGAAAGGTTAAATCTTGCGTTAAGATATCAAACGTGGTCCCGTCCTCGAAGGTATATAGCCCGTTTACTTCTTTGAAAGGCATCCAATGTTCGCCAAGAAGTTGAACGTATCGTTTATAAATCTTGTCGCGGTGGTTGAATTCTTTTGCCAGTTCATCTCGTTCTGTGATTAAACTCTCAACAAGGCCAAGCGTTTCGTCATATCCTGCGTAGAGTTCAACAAGGTCTGATTGGTGTTTGTTCTTTGCTTTCTTTCTTGCTTTCGTCTTTGGTTTCAAGGCTAAGCTGGGGTCGTCGTATTTTCGTTGCTTCAATTCTTTTCGCTTGGCGCGATTCTTTGTTCGGTAGTCCTCTTTATATAATTCACCTAAATCTCCTTCTTTTTGATTGATAATTGTTTCGATTTCCCCCAGTTGTTCTTGTGCTTTAACAACTTGTTCATTTAATCCATTTTTCCCCGTCAATGCTTCTTTCAGTTCCTTATATGTTACATCATTCAAA
>JBEGMB010000208.1:0-19489 GCA_041183245.1 Bacteroidota bacterium | reverse complement strand
TTGAATCCAGCAATTGGATTAATTCTTTCGCATAGAATTGATTGGCTATGGAATCCTGACCCTTTAACAATTCCTTATACCTTGAGGCTTGATCTGAAAACGTTTTTAACTTAAACTCGACTTGGTTCTTTTGTCTTGCAAGGTCTTCTGCTGTATCCTGTAAATCAAATCCTGTATTTGAAATTTCAATCAATTTATCAACTAAAAGTTCACTTTTTTCGGTGAGGTTGTTCCCTCCAAGGTTTAATGCTGTAAGTTGCTCTTCTACGTTTTCTTGATCGCCAACCGCTGTGCTAACTTGCGTTGGGGTTAATACTGGACGTGCGCTCAGGGATAATTGAGAAATAGAATTCGCTTTGAAAGCCTTCATTTCTTCAGTCATTCCACCTTTAAAGTCGTAGCTAAAACCTGCCAATTCATTGCCCTGGTCCATGGAATACTTAACGCTTTGTTTGAAGATTACATTTTCCTTCTGCTCAGGCAAGGTTTGTTCATTTTCAAAAATCTTTTCCGTACCGTCGATATACGCGCTAAACACATACTTCCCGGCACCGGGCAACAACATGTTATACTTTCCATTTTCATCGCTGGTGAATGGACCATATTCCGTACCGTCTTGGGTGTCCTTCACTTTAATTTGAATCCGAGTGTTTTTAGGATTAACCAAATCCGTGAATTGACCACTTAAGGCGATTAAATTTCCAGCATTAACTGCATAACTTACCTTGAGTGCTTCAATTCTTCCGGTAGCTACATTCCGATCCGAAGCAAACCAAGCGATTGTAGCTGATGGATTTAAAGGGACAAAGAAAAAATCATCGGCCGATGAAGAAAATGGAAAATCTAAATTCTCTACAGTTCCCAGGGTATTGGTCTCGGGATCAAACGAAACACTGAATAGATCAAATCCTCCCATAGAATTAAACCCATTCGAAGAGAAATAGAGACGCTTCGCCTGCGAATCAAAAAACGGATAAACAAGGTCGGAGGCTGGTGATGTAAGTGCTAATTGGGTGGGCTTAGACCAAACATCCTGACTGATCCGTTGTATGTAGAATAAGGATAATTGAGCGGGATCGTCGCCATAACTCGCATAAAACTTATAGGTATCACCGCGCTTGTAATAGCAAATCGGAATGTATGTTTTTTTCTTATCGGCTTTGGTCTGCAAGGATGGATCCGCATAAATTTTACCACCAATTTCCTCAATGTCAAACTTCTGAATGAACGTTTCTTCTGTAGCCAACTGTGCGACCAGGGTCGTTAGTGATTTGGGTTGTTCAAGCAACACATTTCCGTTGTTACAATATGTTATTTCTTTTTTAGCATTCAAGCCATCGGAAGGACTACACGCTAAATAGGATTTAAAGGAAGCAATCGCATCATTAAAGCGATAACTGAGGTGATGGATTTTTCCGAGGTAGTAATGTGCATCACAAAACGCAACACTTCGGTTCGCGACAAACTCGAAATACTTTCGTGCATTGCTTTTGTTTTCTGTGTGATATAGACATACTGCGTAATGAAAATTATAACTGTCGGACTCGGGGTCTCTTGCCAATAATTGTTGGAAATCTACTTTGGCTGTTGCATATTGTGCTAACTTATATGCTTCAAAAGCCCTTTTTTCAATTTGAATAACGGATTGAGCACTAAGGTTAAAGCTTACAAAAGCAAGTATCAGAAAGCCTATGTTTTTTATTTTGAACACGTCAGCCAATGTTACATCTTAGATGCGTTAACGTTCATTCGTTGTTCTTCTCCTTTCCAAAGGCGCATAATGTTTTTACGATGTGCTATAATCACTATGCACGATAGGATAACATTAAACCAAAGTCTTTCCGTTTCTTCCTGGTGAAACAGAAAAAAACTAATAAAAGGCAACATAAATGCGGCAGTAATAGAGGAAAGGGATACATACCGAGTTAACAGGAAAACAACTAAAAACACCAAAATACATGTTATTGCCGTTAGGGGATTCAATCCCAGGAAAACACCCAATGAAGTAGCAACGCCTTTCCCTCCTCGAAATCCAGCAAACACCGGAAATACATGACCCAATACACAAATACCCGCAGCGAGCATCAATAATACCATCGAACCTGTTTCATCCAGTAAATACTTCGACAGGATCATACTAAGTACCCCTTTCGAAATATCGATAAGAAGGACTAAGGTTCCAGTGCGTTTTCCGAGCACGCGAAAGCAATTGGTTGCACCCGCATTTTTACTGCCATGTTCCCTAACATCAATTCCATGCAACCACTTACCTAACCATACCGCAGATGGTATTGAACCGAAAAGGTAGGATGCAAGGAACGCGAGGGCAATTGTCATTTATTTTGCTCTTAAAAACTCTTTTAATCGGACCATAGCAAGCTGTAGTGAGGCGTCATCTATCCATTCAAAAGAAAAATCTTTTGATTTTCGTTTATCCGGCTTCATTTCAGTGACCATGGTTTTCAATTCACTATCTTTAGAATAGACAAGCAATTTACCATCTTTTCTGTTCATTCCATAATCAAAAAGAAAATCTTTATCGGATTGATCTTTAAATGAGATCAATAAACCTTGATAGGACTTTTCTATTGCTGTCTGTGAAACCGCCATATTAAACTCTACTTCTTTTAAAATCGGTTTGCCTTCAATGGCTATAATTGCACAACGAGTTTTTGCTTTTACTTCGTCACCTTCTTCATCAGTTTCCGTACTTCCGCTTGGGGGCCGAGAAATCCAACCACTTGAGAATCCACTTTCATTGGCTTTTGTTTTGAAGCGAACAAAATCAAATTTCAAGCCTGAAATCACCAGGGTTTGATCAAGTCCGACCGGCATCCTTCTAAGTTTATCCTCCTCGTAATCCTTCAAAAGTTCATTTACTTTTTCTTCGCTGAGCATCTGTCGCAAATACGTGGAAAAGTTATGTTTCTTCGAATTCATGTCCACATTTTTCTGGCTTTCAAGTGCTTTTAATCCATCGCCTATTTTATCGAACACATCCTTTTGCATCGGGAATTTGATTAACGTAGATACGTCCATCCCTATTTTCTTTGATTCGTTTTCATAACTGATAGAACCGAAAGAGTTTGCGCTTACTTCACCTAAATTAACTCCAAAACTTATTTTCCCGAGGCCAGTTAAGGAACATGTTTCCGTGTACATGGTGAGAAGATTCCCCACATCACTTACCCCACTCAATCTTGGCTTTTCACCAATTTGAAAGGTTAAACTGTTTGGGTTATATTGAACATACCCTGAAGAGGTAAAAACCACAGGATCGTCGATTCCCTGAGTTTTTGATAAGAATGCAGGATATACAAGGACACTGTCCATCGATTCAGAATTTTTCCAAAGGAAACCTACCGCTAATTTCCTCCCCAGGTCATTAACCGGATTTTCTGAAATTGGAATCTGAATATTTTTGGCGAGTATTGTATCTTTAAAATTCAACCATGAACGGTCAAAACTACGGCATGAATGATTTAATTTGGTTGAGCCATCACAGTAAATCCCCGGACTTGCAGCAACAATTTTAATGGTACCAAAATAGTCGAACTCTTTACTCAATTTAAAATTATCTTTCTGAGCAATTACGCCTTCCGCCTGAGTTACCGAGTTGAAATATTTAATGGTCTTCATATCCAAAACGGTTAGTACACTGTCTCGATCGTAATATGGGTATTTGGCATTTCCCTCATATTTTTTTCGAGAGCTTATATTGATGTTTGCATTGGTGAACGTATGAAATTTAGTCACAAAAGGTGCAACAATTTTAGCGTTATTCAAGGGATCCATAACCGCATTTTTCCTAATCGTAACTTTCATAGAATCCGGGTATATTTTCGCATCACCTACCCGCACATATTCAACCTTACCACAAAACAAGGTTTGAAGCTTGAGGTCGTAACTCGCTAGGAGCGAACGAAACTGCAAGGTATCTTGGTCTTCATGCATCGAGAAAAAATTGGATTCTTCTAAATCTGCACCGGCCTCAAAGGTGGTTTTTTGCGATTTAGACTTTTCAAAATCCACATTCGCCTTATCCATGTACCAGAAAAATTTATCCATCGTACAGTAATATTGATTGGGTGGAAACTTAATTCTTTTGGTACCAAAAGAATTAAACTCCCCTTTTCGTGTTTTAAACGACACATTTGATTTCACATCTTTAGTTTCCATCGCCACGGGGGCCTGGCCTTCATTGATAAATCTATTTTTCAAGGCGAAGGAAGAAGTATCTGCAAAAATATCTTCATGTGTAAAACTAAAATCCCTTGAACCAAGGTCTGCATCTGGAAAATGAAGCATGCCGGTACCTCGCATTCCTTTAACAGATAAAATTACACTGCCTTCCATTTCGCATTGGTTGTTAAACATTTGAAGATTAACGCCGCGCCAAGCACTTGCCTTAAGGACTTGTTTTTTGGGAATGAAGGTAATCAACGCCGCTTCAGAAGTAACATTTGGGACTTTAACACCTGTAATAGATTCCTTATTAATGAACTTAGCAATTCCAATGGTAGAATCTGGTAAAAAGGTCAGTTTTTGGGAAATGGCTGTAGCGGTACTGTAATTGATAGTTCCAGCGCCTTGAAGTCCATTATGCGACAAAATCACTTTGTTTTCATACTTCGAATTATCCCCATAAAAAGCCCATCCTCCGGCAGGAGCAACCGTTGAAAACCCCATGGAATAATCGGGCATGATTCTCAAAGGCTCTTTAATCGGCGGGAAAATTCCTCCTGAAATTAATTCACCTTTAAAGCGCTGTGAAGCTTCATTGAAGTTATCCAAACTATCCAATTCAAAGGGTTCCAACCGAAAGAAGAATCGTGATGAATCATAGGCGCCATTGACAATTGATAGATCGTTATAAACTACTTTTGTCGGATTCGGGACAAGCAATTTAGGAAAGGCTTTATTGGTCTTACTCCTACCCGATTTCGAGGAAGGTTCATCGATTAAAATCTCCCCTTTTAAATTGGCAAATGAACTTACTAATTCTATGGGTTGATCCCCATCTGCCGCGGCCATTGGATTAACCACTAATGCAGCATATGAGGTACTATTTAATTTTACTTTAAAATCTGCATAGGAAAAATAACCATCCTTCAATTCTGTAAATAGCTTACCGGCCAATAATTGTCCTTCAAAAACAAGATCCCTATTTGGTTTTAGTATGCAATACCCAGAATCCGGGTACACGGATACCTGCTGTGCATTTGAAAGGGTTAAACCATCTACACCGGTTAAAAACACTTGATCTTTATCTAAATCGATGAACGCATAAAAATCTTGTTTTACATACCGTGCATTTAACTTCTTGATTTTTTCAGCTTGCGCCGGTTCAATAGATGCTGGCAATGGTCGTTCTTTTAAATCACAGGTAAAGGAAATGTTGTCATAATCTAAGCCGCTGGAGTTTGCATCTGCAAAAGAAAACAGTTTAGCTGAAGGCGTAATTGTCTTATCTATCGTATTATATTGGAGAAAACCACGCATTGAAAGATCCAAGAGTTTTGACTTAGCGTAATCGATGCTCAATCCCAAGGCGTTTGCTGCTTGTCCTTCCGTTAGTACATCCAATGAATTTTTCCTGCAATAGCCTGCAATTTGAACTAAGGAATTTTGATTACCTACGCCCCAAAGTTTAAATTCGCTCTGGTCGAAATAATTCAAGGATTCAAATTGCATAGATTTCTGAGCCTGTGACGTGGCCATTTCAAAGGTAAATTTAGGAAACGCAGTTCCTGGCTCCCATTTTAAAACAGGCGCATTATTCGTCACGTTGAAGTGATAATCCATAAATGGAACAACATACGAACCGCGTTTCGCAGCGGTGTAAAGCAACTGGTTTTTAGGTACTTCAAATTCAAATAATCCGGAGGGGTGAACCAGGGAATCACCATTTGAATAAACGAGTTTAATGGAAGATTCACGGGATAGAATTCGAGTTGGATCAATATCAAAATGCAACGAACTGACAATCAGGGTTGGTTTGTTCTTGTATTTAAAAATGAGTGTTGCGGGATTTCCTTTCTTACCTGCACCTACTACTCTACTGCCTTGCAGACTAAACCCACCATCGAAATCCATAAATTCCTTTAACTCTGTTATTCGCAAGCGTTGACTGAATGATGAAAAAAGTGGCGCGCCATCTTGATCTTCCAAGCGATCTTTTGATTTATCCACCAGTGCGCCAAGAATCGGAGCGGTGAAATATGGAGTTGTCAAAGAAACCGTATCCGCTTTTAAAACCACATCGGTCATAGCAATCCGATACCCTTTTAACTCAGCAAACGTTTCTGATTTCTTGAGTCCTGCTTTCTCCCAGGTAATGGTTCCATTTCTACCGATAAACTTTTTTGTTTCATATTCAAAAATTCCACCCGTTTCTGAAACCCAAACGCTATCCTCCCCTTTTAATCCCGGTGAATACCCGAGCAATTGTCCATCCGAACAGATGATCTTCAACTTTTTCTCCGTATTCCATTGCATGTCGCCTTTAAACACCCATACCGAGTTGTCATTTTTATGAAGCGCTTTAAAGCGAAACAAGTTATATGAAAACTCAAGGAACGGACCGTAATCCTCCATGTCTTTTGCTCGAAAATCTCGTTCTAATTCAACCCATGTGCTCGTAAAATCAGAAGACCATTTATTTTTTGACTGATAGACATAGGTAGCTACCATAAAATATGCTATCTGGATATCGTTGGATGACGAATACACGGCATTTGCCGCATCTACCATTCGATTAAAATTACCTTCCGAGAGACTTGAGGCATTCGCAATTACTGATGGAAAAACTTGATTAACGTTGTATTCCATTTGTTCCTCAATAAACAACTTTTGGCTTTCTTTGAGGAATTTCTCTCGATTTTTTGAAAATGTTTGGGCGTTTAAAAGCGCATTAAAGCCGAATAAAAGGATCAGGAAACTAACATTTCTCAAGTAAAATACAAGCCCAATTTTCTTTTTCATATGTATTAATTCGTTTAAATCCGATCGCTTTAGCCTCTTCTTCTAAGGCCTGAACATCCGATGTGAAAAATCCACTTAACAATAACAAGCCCTTAGTGGAGAGTGCGTCAAAATAGGAATTCAGATGGCGAATCAGCACGTTTCTATTTATGTTTGCGAGAATAACATCAAAACCTACTTCAGTTACAACATCGATATCCCCTTCTCGGGCTTGGATCCTTGCGCACTGATTTCTTACTGTATTTTCAATGGTATTTTCTACCGACCAAGATTCAATATCAACGGCTAAAATATGGCGTGCACCTAATTGCTCTGCATTTATAGCTAATATTCCTGTCCCCGTCCCCATATCCAACACAGTCTTGTTGGCCAATTCCATGTGCTCCATCGCTTGACACATCATAAACGTTGTTTGATGGTGGCCTGTTCCAAAGGACATTTTAGGCTCTATTTCAATGACTCTTCCCTTTCGGAATTCAGCCCCATGAAACGGTGCAACAATGGAAAGATGATCTAACAAAACCGGTTCAAAACTATCTTCCCAAACTTGATTCCAATTTTGACCAGGTATTTCAGTATGTTCAAATCTAACATCGACTCCCTGTAAAATCAAGGGGTTAAGGAGGGTTTCAACAGCAGCATAATCAAAGTCCGATGCAGGGATATACGCCTTAACTACTTCTCCTTCTTCAAGAAAACTCTCAAAACCAATATCAGATAACCATAGGGTAACAATCTCATTGGATGGGTGAAAGGGAACAAACGTCATTTTCAATTCAATGTAATCTATCATATGCTATCGATTATTTCTTTGAATGAATCAAACTCTAAGGACGCCCCACCAACTAAGCCTCCATCTACATTAGGTAATTGAAAAATTGATTTCGCATTCGTCGCATTGCAACTTCCTCCGTAAACTATACGAATAGTATCGGTGCTGTCTTGGTCAAAATATTGCGAACATAGCGCTCGAATTGCCGAATGCATTTCTTCTATTTCTAACAGAGAAGGTACCTTCCCTGTACCAATCGCCCAAATCGGCTCATAGGCAATAACTAATAAGGGACAATGCGCTTGGTTTAATTGGCTAAGTAAGGGTTTCAATTGATTCTCAACAAAGGGGATGGCGGCACCATTCGAGCGAATTTCATCGCTTTCACCACAACAGAAAAAAACTTGAATCCCTAGTGATATAGCCGTTAGTGCTTTAGTGCACAAAAAATCAGTATCCTCTCCAAAATGTAACCTTCGCTCAGAGTGACCAACAAGCACACTCTTAATATTAAGGTCTTTAAGCTGCATCAAGGATGTTTCTCCGGTGAATGCACCGAACATATCTGGGGCGTAAACATTTTGAGCACCAAGGGCAACACCATCCATTTTAGATAGCAATGCCAAATAAGGCTGCGGAGGAAAGACAACTAAGTCAAGAGTCGACTCAATTTCGTTTAGTGACGACACCTTGGTATAGAGCTGATTGGCTTCATCACACGATAAGTTCATCTTCCAATTCGCTCCAATAATCGATTTGCGCATGCTTAAAATTAGCGCAATTTTCAGTCCTACGACTTCTTGTTAAGGATTTTTTTGAACTCTGCAGCGTTAAATTCCTCTTTATCAATCCCTTGGTAGAACTTCTTTGAATTTCCATTCCAAAGGTATAATACACCCGGAACTTCTTTTCCGCTTCCTAATTTTTTCCAAAAGCTGACAATATCCATCACATAGTACGGGTATTCTGCACCAGCAAACTTGAAAAAATCAGGAATAACCTCAGGTTCTTCATCCATGAATATGATGCGCATGGGCGGAAAATCTTTCACAGTCGACTTCATCGCGGTAAGAGCTTTTGCCGTTGCTCGACAATGGTCGCACCCTGGCGCGAAAAAACATAAGATTTTCTTGTCCTTGTTAATGTCCGGGAAAATGTTCTCAAAGCCCGACAATTTGGCGCTCGGTCCTAAATCAACTTTTGGTACAATACTATCTTTTTTGATGGGCTTAGGATTTGTTACAAGCGAAGTATCGTGGGTATGGATGGGCTCTACTGCTAGGGTATCAATTACGGAAACGGGTTTAGCTGGTTCTGCTTGTTGAAAGCGTATAGGGCCGGCAATGAATACACCGAAAATAGATGCCAATAATAAATTACCAATAAGGGACCAGTTAAGTCGTGCTTGAAGGGTACCAAACAGCTCCTCCCTGGTATTCGTCTGACCCGTCTGGTCAATTAATGCATCAGATGTCGCAGTACTCTTGGTTAAAAAATAGTACCATACTAACAAAGCGATGGAAACAATATTCTTTAACATCGCTTCGAGTGGCGTCATTTCTATAAGTGTTCCGAAACAACCACAATTCCCTGCATTTCCTTTGAAAATGATTTCAAGACCTAATTCAACGATAAATACAGTGAGCATGAATATAGTAACGGGTATAATCACTCGTTTGAGAAAGAATGGCAACAACAGGAGAAAACCAATCGCGAATTCAACCCCAATTAAAATTCTAGATAAATACTGGGCAACACTCAGAGGAATACCCATTGGTTCCAATTGATGAACCTCAAAATATGTTAGGGCGTAGGATGGATTGGGATACAATTTTGCAATTGCGGAAAGAAAGAAAACAAAAGAGATTAGAATTCTTATTGTCCAAGGAGCATACTTCTTAATCGAGTTCATATCGTATTTTTCAACGAAAATAACACGTGGATTTTGCTTTAGAAAAATGCTAACATTTATTTAACATCCATTAGAATTAATGCAAACACGGCATAATTCAACATGTCATAATAATTGGCGTCAATTCCTTCTGATACTAAGGTTTTTCCTTGATTTCCTTCAATTTGTTTTATCCGATAAATCTTCATTAATATGAGATCAGTAAGCGATTCAATGGCCATTTCGCGCCATGCCTCCCCGTAGTCATGATTCTTCTTTAACATTAATGAAACGGACTCATCTTTATATTTATCATAGAGCGCAACCGCGTCTTCCATTGTCAATTCCATGGGTAAATCTTCGGATTCATTGATTTGAATCAAACCCATAATACAGTAATTTACTATGGCCATGAACTCACCCTCTATACCATCCCCAACTTTTGTTTCACCATTTTCTTGAATGGTTCGGATTCGGTTTGCCTTAATGTACAACTGATCAGCTAGGGCAATTGGCCGTAGGATACGCCATGCCGTTCCATAGTCCGTTGTCTTGGAAATATAAATTTCCCGACATTTTGTAAGTATATTTGTGAAAGAAGCCAAGGTATCGGACATGACAAAAAGTAATTTTTACGGGGTCGAAGTTAAGCATTTTCGTTCAATCGGGTCCATTCGCTTGCGTAATAATTTAGTAAGCATGGAACGCCCCCAAGTCATGGGCATAATGAATATAACTTCGGATTCATTTTATTCCTCGAGCAGATTTGATTCCCTAGAGGGCATAGAAGCCTACTTAAATCGATGTAAATCCCTTGGTGTAAGGTTTATTGATGTTGGCGCGCAATCTACCCGGCCTGGATTTTCATTAGTAGATAGTGATCAGCAAATTGACAAATTAAAACCTGTACTTTCATTTTTAAGGGAAAAATTTCCCGAGATTTATGTTTCCATCGACACGAGTTGTCCACGGGTGGCAGATTGGGCCTTGCAGCATGGCGGAGAGCTCATCAATGATGTCGAGGGAGGCCGGAATAATCCTGAAATATGGGATATTTGCGCTAAATACAATGCGCCATATATCGTAATGCATTCCCGAGGTGAGGCAAATAACTTACACGATGCAACTTCCTATCAAAATGTAACGGTTGAAGTACTTCAGGAATTATCCGAACTTATTGCTAAAATAAGAAATGCAGGAGTTAAAGACATCATCGTTGATCCAGGGTTCGGTTTTTCAAAATCGCTTGAAGAAAACCATGAATTAATGAACAATCTCAGATTTTTTCAATTATTCGAAACACCGATTCTTTGCGGTATTTCTAGAAAATCAATGATTTATAAGAAGCTGAATAAAAATCCTGAAACGGCCATCAATGGTACAACTGCGCTGAATACGTATGCACTTTTAAACGGTGCCACATTCTTAAGGGTACACGACCCAGAGGAGGCATCTGAAATCATTCGATTGCTTAATACCGAGTGATTTGTGTATTTTTGAAAGGATTTTCTTAACTTCGTCGCAATCTTAATGAATTTGAAATTATGAAATTTCTTTCTTTCTTAATTGTGGTGGCCGTTTCCTTAACAGCATTTGCTCAACCGACTGCCAGTTTCAGCCTTTCTGACAATGTAATCTGTGAAGGTGATTGTATAGACATTGAAAATACTTCTTCAAACGATGTGGTTTCTTCAAGTTGGTCATTCCCAAGCGGAACGCCATCTTTCTACAGCGGTATGAATCCTGGTCAAATATGTTTTAGTACCGCAGGAACTTATACCCTAACCTTGACGGTAACGGATGCTAATGGAGCTACAAGCTCAGCAAGCCAAGTATTAACAGTAGGCGCTATGCCTATGATTAGTATTGGTTTATTGGACACCATTGGTGGTGTTCCTATCAATGATACGATTATACCAATGTATGGTGGCGTATGGCCAAGTGGACAAATTAATTCAGGTGCTGTTATCGTAGCCAGTGGATTTGTTCCAGGAGATTCCTTGGTATGGGTTACACCAAACGGTGGAATTGACGTCTTTTGTTTTGGTGATGCAGCCGGTGAATGCGACACGGTAATTGTTGCCCCGTTTTACTCATCATATTACATTCTAAATAATATTTCACCAGAAGGTTGCATCGCATCGGACACCGTATTTGTTGAGGTATTGTTTAGAGATTCTGTTAAAATTTCTGTTCCCGATGCCTTTTCACCTAACGGGGATGGATTTAATGATGTATTAAGGGTAGTGACCAATGTTGATAAAGACATGTACACCTCTGGGTTCCAAAATGGGTTCCAAGGCGATGGTGGAGCGATAGTTTCAATGAATTTTGAAATTTACAACCGCTACGGTCAAATGGTTTTCAGAACAACGAACCCACAAGAAGGCTGGGATGGCACGTTCAAAGGAAAAGCACTTAACGTAGGAACCTTTGTCTATAAGTTAGAATATCGTTTAATTAACGGGTTATCCGGTTCTCTGAATGGGAATGTAACCTTATATAAATAATGAGTAAGATGATAAAAAAGATCGTATTTCTTGCTGTTCTTGGAATTACACACGTTGCCTCATCGCAATATGCTTATAATTCAAGTTTGTTTTATCAAACTCCTGCATTGTTCAATGTAGCTAGTGTTGCCACTGGTACTGAAGATTTTTCGTTTTGCACGGCCTTTAAAATGCAAAACCTTACAATGTCGGGAACTCCGATGCGCACCAATGCCTTGATTGGTGAATTCAAAATCTCTGATGGTCCGATGAGTAAAAACAATTTTGGACTTGGTTTCACTGTTAAAAACGAGCAAACAGGAGAAAGTAAATTAATGGCTACTGAAGTTAATGTGCCGATTAGTTACACCATGCAGTTGAATCAATTTTCAAAATTTTCAGTGGGGGCTTCTCCAGGTATGATTCTGATGAGTTATGACCCAACCCTACCCTCTTGGGAAACGGATTGGAATGGATGGGCATACAATGGAACTGTTGGTGACCCAACCTTTATTAATAGCACCTTAAGCCGTTCATCGAACGCAGCTTTCAATGTAAATACCGGCGTACAATATCAATATCAAACGCGTAATAAATCCAGATTCTTTGGTGGATTGGCTCTAAATCATTTGAATAAACCACGAATGACCTTTAACGAAACAGGAGAACGAATGTTTATGCAAATGGCAATGAACGTTGGGGCGGACATCACAACACGTAGACGTGATTTGAGAATTCAACCGCAGTTAATGGCATTTAAAAACGGACCAAACACCAATTTAATGATGGGTGTAATGTTTGAAAACATCATGAGTAATGGTTCTGATATCACCAATATCCTTAAGTCTAAGTCCATTAATTATGGTGCATTCTATCGATGGAATGATGCCGTAAGTTTAAACTTTAACTACAAAGTGCTTAACTTCAGAATGGGATTGGCGGTTGATGTTACGGTTTCGAAATTAAGCAACGCCAATAAAGGATTAGGGTCGGTTGAATTATTCTTCAAATCCACACACCTATACGGTAAGAAAAAGACGAAAGTCAAATAATCAAATCGGTAAAACGCCTCCTGTGTGAATAAACAGGACCTTTTTCGGCTGTTTAATGTGTTGAAGCTGGCTAATCATACCAATGAAGGCTTTCGCCGTGTAAATGGGATCTAAGGTAAAATTCCCTTGAATTTTCAAATCGTTTATTGCCGTATTCAGTGACTCTTGATTCTTGGCATACCCTGAAAAATGATAGGCATCAAAGCATTTCAATCTAGATTTAGCGACTAACCATTCGTTTGTATAATTAAACTTACGAGCAAGTGCATCCATTTCGCTTATAGAATCGAATCCTTTCAACACAGGAAAAGCCCATACTTCCGTTGGAGGTTTACTACTGAGTAGTACGCCCAAACTGGTTGTTGTAGTGCCTTGAGCCAAGGCAATGATGTCAAAATCCATTTCGTTAGAAATAATCTCCAAGCACCCCTTTAACCCAAGTTCGCTTGCCCCACCTTCGGGAACACTTAACCATGTTTTATTCAAATAGGAAATAAGTTCATCCGAATATTTTTGATGTTTGTAAGCTTCTCGGTCCAGAAACTCGAGCGAGGCGCCTTCGGATTCACAGTGTTTTAAATACGCATTCGAATCGGATGTCAACTCATTGCCTCTTACCCTGAGAATGCATGGAATATCAAATAACTTACAGGCTGTAGCAGTGGCCACCAGATGGTTTGAAAACGCCCCTCCATAGGTTATAATTCCATGAACCCCTAACTTCTTCGCCTCCGAAATCACATAGAAAAGTTTGCGCCATTTGTTACCAGAAATCAACGAATGAATTAAATCTTCTCTAAGAATGAACATTTCATGTCCATGTATGTTTTGAGGTAGATTAAACGACTCAATTATACTATTTTCAATGGATGGCAAGGATGATTTAGACATGGATTATTCTGAATTCAGCAAGCGTTCTAAGCTTACGGATGAGGATTATTACATTAGTGAAGAAGGATTTATAGTTTTTAAGGAAGCGTACCATCTTAAAAGGGGATACTGTTGCAAAAGTAATTGCAAACATTGTCCGTATGGGTACAATCCAAAGACAGGAGAAATTAAGAAATAATTCCTTTTTCAGGATATTTACCTTTAAATTGTCCGAGTTTTTGTTTGATTTTCAGAATGTCTGCATCTACATCTCCTGTAGGATAAAACACCTCAAGAAATCCACCTTTTTTTGAAGGAAAATCAACGTAAGCTAGTAAAATTGGGACCTCTGCCTTCAACGCTAAGTAATAAAATCCTTTTTTCCAGTTTGGGTTATAGCTTCGTGTTCCTTCCGGTGTAAAAACCACATAAAGCTCCTCTTTTTCTTTAAATAGCTTGGCAACATAATCAACCATATTGTTGTTTTTGCTTCGGTCAACCGGAATAGCACCTAACGCTTTCAAAATCAATCCCAATGGAAAGAAAAAAATATCTTTCTTTACAAGGTATCTTCCTTGCAAATGCATCATGTAAAACGCTAAGCGACCAAGGACAAAATCCCAGTTGGACGTATGTGGTCCCATAACAACTACCGCTTTATTAATTCCTTCAGGTTTCCACAAGGAAATATTCCAACCAAAAAGCAAAAGAAACTTATGAACTAATTTTCGCATAGTACAAATGTAATCAAAAGGCTTTTCTATACCTTTGCTTAAATGAAAGTCGCTCAACGATTTATTGCAATCATTCTTATTTTCATCATTTGGATTTTGGTATTCGGATATGTTAACTTTCTGAATAGAGAGAGTATCGTTTCATCCATACCGTGTCCAAAAGAAACCATAGGCATTGTAAAAATTAATCCAAGAGACATCTTTTCAAAAATACTCTTCGACTACTCGTTCAGAAACGGGGATGCTAAAATGATGAAGACGGTTTCTGAATATTATCAAAATTGGGTTCAGGACACCAGTTCAGCACGTGTTCCAATTGATTTCTCTGAAAACTTCTGTTTAATTAAATTAAAAGTGAATCAGGAAATTGTTTGGGCACTCGCCGGCAAATCGACTGAACATCAGGTTAAAAGCAAGGGATTTATTCGAAATGGTTTTTACTATGAAATCGTTAGTAGAAGCAATAAAGAATCAAGCAGTCTGAACACGTATTTACTTAGCCACGATTGGTTTACCACACCCTTTAATTCACGGAAGGCCTTAACCTATGAACTCATTGATCATCAACAGGTTAAAAACGAATACATCTTTTCATTAAACAAGCAAGAATTAATTATCTGTAGCAAGAAGAAAGGAAGCACTACCATGTTAATTCCCGATAGTACTAGAAGCTATTTCAACCTATCGACTCGGTTAAACAAAGGAAGTTTTTTACCTGAGAAATATGCAGACCTGAAAGTACTTACAGATAAATTAGCCGGTTTTTCTTTTACGTACTACGGTGCTAAATACGTTGATAGTGAGGAGAAAGGAACCTATTTGGATCCAGAGTTTGACTTACTTTTCAATTTTTCGCAAAAAACTAAACTTACAGAATTAACCAAAATCTTGCGCAAGGTGGCAAAAGAAGATGTTCGA
The DNA here is from genome assembly GCA_041183245.1 of Bacteroidota bacterium. Lineage (GTDB taxonomy): Bacteria > Bacteroidota > Bacteroidia > Flavobacteriales_D > Crocinitomicaceae > UBA952. Next base: position 3,779 of record JBEGMB010000208.1, on the reverse strand, counting down.
GTAGAATCGGATTGGATCTACTTAAATCGAGCCCGGTATCGCTTGAAATCAATTAATGATTCCACTATTTTCATCGGCAAAAATAAGGCAGAACTATCAGAGACCAGTGCCGCATTTTTTATGATTGGTAAACCTTGGGTTTTAACAGAAATCAAGGATTTAGGATGGAAAGGCGGATTGTTGGAGCTTATTCCTGAATACCGTGCACTCAAAGATTTTTCGCAATCCGTTGAATCCATTCATATGAATATGACCTGCGAAAACGATTTGTGTTATTCAGATACACCAAGAAAAAGCAAGTGTATAAAGGACATCCAACGTGTTTGCATCAAATTCAAACCTGGCACGAATGCAAGGCTTGAAACCTTTAGGGTTTTACTTACTATGGCAAACGCCTATCAGTTTCAGCAAGATTAATCGTTAATTAGCACGGCAATTCGGACAGGCTCAACCACAACTAACCCCAAGTTACTTTTTGTCGTTATCCAAATTTTTTCGTCAGCCGAAATATCCATTGCTAAATAGCTGCCTGGCAACCATTTCACCCATGTATTTCCATGGTCCGTTGAAAAATCAATGCCGTTAGAACCACAGGCATACGTTACTCCTTGAAAGTGAATTACATCGGAACGATATCCAAAGGGTGGCTCAGCAGATTCTTTCCATGTTTTACCGCCATTGTTGGAAATAAAACACACCGAAGCCCGTCGATCAGGGAATTGATAATTTCCTCCAACAACAACTAAGTTTTTACGGTCAATCACGCAAAGCGAATAAGGACCCTCCCCTTCTCCAGATTTAAACGGTAGCATATAGGTCTTCCATTTTTTACCAAGGCGTTTACCAATAAAAATGTGGGAACTTAATCCGCCGGTTACAAAAAATAGACGGTTTTCTGCAATTTGGATAGTGGTTCCACTCGCCGCATATCCAGCTTCAGAGTCTTCTGCCTTGATCCCTGGCATTGTTTTCCAAGTTAGGCCATAATCTTGAGATAAAAACAAGGGAAATTCACCATTAATTGGGTCTCCCATGGCAAATACAAAGGAATCTTTTACCGCAATACCGTCTAGGAATACCCCAAGTCCATTTGGACGAGGAAACAACACGGGCTGAATGCCCGCATTCAGAAACACCTTACCAGTATCGCCCGTTTGCATCCAAAGCACACCGCGTTTAGTCACTTCTACATCCCTGATTTCAGGCTGCAGGAGATTCATTAGAACGAGCTCTTTCGTATAAGGACTATAAGAAAAACAACGTCCTTGATTATCTCCAATATAAACAAACGCGGAGTGACAACGTAAGGCTCGAGCATGTGCTGTATGCGAAACCGTGTCTAATTCAATCAGTTCCTGAGCGGAAAAAAGATTGAGCCCTCCTATGCAGAGCAATAAGACGAAGATACGCACCTACTTAGCGAATGAAAAGTAATTCACGGAATTTAGGTAAGGGCCAAAGCTCATCTTCTACAATAAGTTCTAACTTGTCTGCGTGGTAACGAATCTCATCGAAATGCACTTTCACCTTATCGCAATACGCCAAGGCTTTTTCCTCCACATCTTCTATGGAATTTGCTTTTTTCCGTTCAGCAAGCATTTTTTCAGAGGCTGACTTCATTGCAGCTAGATGCAGGTTTACTTGTTTTAGGATATCAATTTGCGTACTCGCCATTGCTTTTCCTTCCTTGTCTCCAAAAACAGACATCATGCCTTGAATATTCTGAATTAGTTTATTCTGGTATTCTAGAACCGCAGGAATGATATTATTATTCACCAAATCTCCCATTAATCGAGATTCAATTTGAATTTTCAAAACATACCCATCGAATTCAATTTCTCGACGTGCTTCTAATTCTCTTGGAGAAAGAACGCCCATCGATTCAAACAACTTTTCGATGGATTTATCGTGATATGCTTGAAGTGCACGTGGGGTATCTTTCCGATTACTAAGGCCACGTTTTTCAGCGTCTTTAACCCATTCGTCGCCATATCCATTTCCTTCAAAACGAATTTTTTTGGATGCCTTGATTAACACTTGAAGTTCTTTAAGAATCGCTTCATCCTTTCCTTCGCCTTTATTTATACGAGCATCAACAGCTTTTTTGAATTTGATTAATTGATTCGCAACAATGGTATTAATTACAATCATAGCCGATGCGCAATTCGCTGAAGAACCCACCGCACGGAATTCAAACTTATTCCCCGTAAAAGCAAAAGGTGATGTACGGTTTCTGTCTGTGTTATCTAATAAAATCTGAGGGATTTTACCAATGTTTAATTTTAGTTCCGTTTTATCTTGAGGGGTCATTTTCCCCGCCTTGATGTTTTTCTCTAAGTCATCTAACAGGGTGGTTAGTGAACTACCAATAAACGCAGAAATAATCGCCGGTGGTGCTTCATTCGCTCCCAAACGGTGATCATTACCCGCAGAGGCAATCGATGCTCTAAGTAGATCTGCATTGTCATGAATTGCCATGATGGTATTCACAAAAAAGGTCAAAAACTGTAGGTTGCTCTTTGGATTTTTTCCAGGAGCCAATAGGTTAACCCCGGTATTCGTTCCCAAAGACCAATTGTTGTGTTTACCCGAACCATTCACCCCTGCAAACGGTTTCTCATGAAGCAACACTCGAAAATCATGCTTACGCGCAATTTTCTCCATTAAATCCATCAACAACAGGTTGTGATCATTAGCCAAATTACACTCTTCGAAAATTGGCGCACATTCGAATTGATTTGGAGCAACCTCATTGTGACGTGTTGTCACGGGAATACCTAAACGCAAGGACTCCATTTCAAACTCGCGCATGAATGCATTTACACGCTCAGGAATTGACCCGAAATAATGATCCTCTAACTGTTGTCCTTTAGCCGGTGCATGACCAAAAAGCGCGCGTCCGGTCATCATTAAATCCGGGCGTGCATTAAATAGCGCTTGATCAACCAAGAAATATTCTTGTTCCCACCCTAAGGTAGCAATTACTTTGTTTACGTTCTTATCAAAATACTGACACACATCAACTGCCGCTTTATCTATACAATGTAAGGCACGAAGTAGCGGTGTTTTATAGTCCAAGGATTCACCAGTATATGAAATGAAGATGGTTGGAATACACAGCGTTTTTCCGATTAAAAATGCAGGTGAAGAGGGATCCCAAGCGGTATATCCGCGCGCTTCAAAGGTATTTCGAATTCCACCGTTTGGAAAAGAAGATGCATCCGGTTCTTGTTGAACCAACATGTCGCCGTCAAATCGTTCAATTGCTCGTCCGGGTCCAATGGGTTTTAAAAAGGCATCGTGTTTTTCGGCTGTTGTTCCTGTTAGGGGTTGAAACCAGTGGGTATAATGGGTAGCACCTTTTGACAAGGCCCAATCTTTCATGGCTGTAGCCACTTGGTCTGCTAATTTACGATCCAAACGCGCTCCTGTATTTATGGCATCCATCATAGACTTGTACGTGTCTGATGGCAAGTATTCTCGCATTACATCACTGTGAAAAACCAGGGAACCAAAAAGATCAGAAAGTTTTCCATCTAATTCCACCGACTTCGGTGTTCTATTGAGCACATCATTGTACGCATTCAGTCGTTTCGTAGCCATATTTTTAATTTTTGACAAAATTACCCCAATTTTTTAATCCATGGTGTAAAAATTATTGACAATTTTTAAACATACCCCCTATTTTTTAGGGGTTAAATTCAAAATCATTCTTTTTTTTAAATCAGAAGCCCCTTTTATTTATTAAATAGTAACTTTGTGTATGCGATGGATATATT
>JBEGMB010000207.1:0-2898 GCA_041183245.1 Bacteroidota bacterium | reverse complement strand
GTCCTAGGGTAGCCATGAATTACAGGAACGAATGGCCTCAACTAACGGGGAATTATATCACATACAGCTTAGCCTATGATAGCTATGTAAAAAGTATTTCTGGAGGACTTGGGTTTATTGCAACGCATGACCAACAAGGACGTGGTACAATTTCAACAACTATGGTTGGTGCAATTTATTCATACAATTTGCGAGTGAATCGTAAATTTTCTATGATGTTTGGTGCTCGAGCGGCTTATTATCAGAAATACTTGGACTGGAGTAAATTGACCTTTGGAGATATGATTGATCCACGAAGAGGCTTTATTTATCAAACAGGTGATGTTCCACGAGGTAATGGAAAACGAGGTTACTTTGATGCTTCTGCTGGATTTGTAGGTTATACTGATATATTTTATTTCGGAGGGGCTATTCATCACTTAAATACACCGGACGAATCAATGATTTTAGGTACAAGCAAACTTCCGATGAGATTTACTGGTCATGCCGGTGCCAATATTAAACTGGGTAGGAATAAATTTTCTAACTCAACTTCCATTATGCCGAACGTTATTTATCAATATCAAAATGGATTCCAAGAGTTGAACGTGGGTACCTACATTAAATATGAAAATTTCACCGCAGGTGTTTGGTATAGAAATCGCGATGCATTTATTTTATGCTTAGGAATTTCAACACCTAAATTCAAAGTAGGTTATTCATACGATATCACCGTTTCTAAACTAGGCAACGGGGTTTCTGGAGGTTCTCATGAAGTATCTCTTGGGTTTAACTTCGCGTGCAAGAAAAAACCTAAAAACTTTAGAAAAATAAGCTGTCCTTCTTTCTAATAGACAGCCGCTTCATAAACCTTTCTTCCTCGTACATAGGTTACTATAGAACCATTCTTTACAGGAATAGATGTTTCATTAAACGATTTTGCACAAACGAAAAATGTTGCTTCCATGCCTTGAATTAACATGCCGCGTTCCGTTTCACTGAACGAAGCAAATTGAGGCCAAATCGTCATTCCTTTTAAGGCCGTATTCAAATCCAAGGATTCTTCCCTCAAAAACCCATTCTTAGGAAAATCATTTTTATCCATTCTAAGGACCGCTGCCCTCAAGGTTAAAAACGGATTAATTTCTTCCACAGGAAAATCTGTCCCTAAAGCTAACATGCCGAACTGGTTATACAAAGAACGATATGCGTAAGCTCCTGTCATTCGTTTCTTTCCGAGACGGTTTTCAGCCCAATCTTGATCTGATGTTGCATGCGTCGGCTGAACGGATGGAAATACGGCATAATCACCAAAGAAATGTAGATCCGATGGGTCAACTACTTGTGCATGTTCAATTCGCCACCTATGATCCGGATTTTGCTCAAAAGCTCGTTTATTGGCATTCAACACGAGTTGATTTCCCCTATCCCCAATGGCGTGGGTGTTTAATTGATAATCCAATGCTAGACAACGCTCAATCCATAGGGATAATCCTTCATTACTAATTAACTGAAGCCCAGTGTGTCCATGTTGATCTGTATACGGAGATTTTAGTAAGGCTCCTCTTGAACCTAAGGCGCCATCCATATACAGTTTAAAACTTCGAACGCTTAAATTCTTAAATGAAATTATTCCATTTCGTTTAGCGAATTGATAATTCTCTTCATTTGCACTAAGCATGGCATATATGTTAAGTGATAGCCGATCTTGTCTCACTAATCGTTTTAGCAATTTTACCTGCCAGTTTAATACCCCAGCTTCGTGAACCCCGGTGACCCCGTATGCATAGAGTTTCTCTTGAATTCTCAACAACTCCTCCACGTATTCCTTTTCAGAAAAATCATTTAACACGGCCTCCGGAATCGACATATCGTTATCAATGAATAATCCGGATACAAAGGAATCGTTTAATCTTAGGGACTTCGGATGATCTAAGTTAATCAGTAAGGCTTCATTGACCAACAAGGCATGTCCATCTATCCGATATAGCGCAACAGGAATTGAAGGAAAGGCCTTTGAAATCATTTCCTTGGTTGGCATACGGTCGTCTTTCCAACGTGTTTGGTCCCACCCTCTTCCAATGACAAAAGCACTTTTCTTTTCTTTTAAATAGGTTTTAATTCGATTAACTACCTCTTCCATGGACTTACAGTCGGTTAAATCAACGCCCAAGTTTTGTTTAGCCAATGAAAACATATGGGTGTGTGCGTCGGTAAACCCAGGAAACACATCCCTTTGCTTTGCATCTTGAATCTCGTCTGCTCTATATTTATTCAAGATTTGACGTTCAGGCCCGACTTCAACGATTTTACCATCCTTTATTGCCATCGCATCTTCTACGGTATTTTGATCGTCCATGCAATGAATTTTCGCATTATGTACGATTAAATCAACCTTCTTCCCTTTCATGCATGCGGAGCTAACGAGGAAAATCAGAATAAACCAAGAATATTTCATATTACACGTGTTAGAATGGAAGGCCAATGCCGAAATTCAAAGAGGGCATGAAGGGTCTTGGTAATTTTTCTTTACCACCGATTAATTGCTCCTCTAGGGTACCAGTAATGCCATAATACTCAGCGCCTTCGAGGTAGTATGAATTTCGACTTTGAAAAACCCAACGTGCCTTATCTGGCAACGCAGGGTTACACATTGGGAAGCCTAGGTCAAAGCGCACAAGAAAGAATCCTAAATCAATACGTAAGCCCGTTCCAATGGAAAGTGCTAATTGTTTGTAAAAATCCGTTGAAAAGGTTGCTCCCACACGGTTATTATCAGCTCTAGTTGTCCAAATATTTCCAAAATCAGCAAAAAGCACTGATTTCAACATTTGACTCATAGAAAATCTAAACTCAACTGAACCTCCGATGCGGATATCCCCTATCTGAGTTGCTGTTCCGGTTGAATCCAAATAAATT
>JBEGMB010000206.1:0-5029 GCA_041183245.1 Bacteroidota bacterium | reverse complement strand
CTAATATATCTGAATATAGTTCCATTAAGTCTAAGGCCATTAAATTTTGGTCTTCCAAATAAACCTTACCTGGGATTTGTGTATAAACTGGAACAAGACTGCATCGGTTTGATTGTGAAACAATACTAGATATATTAATCAATAAAATCAAAATAAGTAGAAGCAAACGCACCTTTTCGCTTAGTTACACTTTTGGAACATTACAACTTCCCACTTGCTTTCATACCCTTTTACATCAAGATCATCTTTAATCGCCTCCACTGGAACGATTCTCATTTTATACTTAGGTACAGTTTTATCAGATCTATCATCAAAAATCCCCCTTGACTTCATATCGTCATGATTCAGTGTGAAAACAGAATAATTGTCACGATCCAATGTTGTAAGATGAATTGCACTTTGATTTGCATCCTTTTTAAGATTTAATTTGTACTCTACCCCTGTCTTTACATCAACCAGTTCAGCTCGGTAAGAACGAATACCACATTGCTTATTTAAGACAACCATATATAACTTGTTATCTACTAGTTTAATTTCTGTAAATGGAATTCCATCCAGCGCAAAACTCTTTTTAGTACCTAATGGACCAACAGACTTTGAATCGTACAAAATGTCATGTTGCACTTTTTCAACCTCATCACATTTACCATTTAGTTCGATTTCAATTTTTTCAGGGTTTCCGCAACCTTTTCCCTCTAAAGTAACAATGGTCGGTTCAACGATTTCGATTGTTTTGACCAAGGTACTTGCTCTACTAATTTTAACCGAACCTGTTTCAGAACACTCTTCAATTAGCTCATCGTTAACCTTCATTATAACACTGGTATTCTCTTTACTGTTTGTTTTTGCAGTAAACGTAACTTCGGTGCCAAAATCCACTTTTTTATCGCTTGGTGAAGCCACTAAATCGATTGAGATTGTTTCATTGGATGGGATCCAAAAAATAACTTTATAATCGGACTTTGATTTTTTAGCTATTTTCTTTTGTTCCTTTATAATAACACCTAAATCCTCCGTAGCTGAAATCGCCTCATAGTTTTCAACTTTCAAATCACATGTGCCAAAATCATTATCAGTAGTTTGTGCATAAACCTTTATTGTTCCTGAGCTTTTTTGTTCTAAACCTAAGCGACGGCAAGGATCACATCTAACGCCCGCCATCAGTATAATATCACAATCTTTGCGCTCCTTCCCCTCTTCACCGTTGTCATGCTTTATTTTACTTTCAGTTTCAGCGGCTGCAATCATCTTTATCGTGAGGTAATCCTCTTCGATTAACGAAAGTACATTCATCGATTCCAATTTCAAATTCAATTTGGCTTTGTCGTAGGTATTATCTATTAACAGAACGACTTCAAATTTTTGAGCAAACCCTAAAGAATAAAGGCATAAAAAAAACAGTAAAAATTTATTTTTCATAGTTGATATTGTATAAGTTAATTGTTAGAATGTCGTTATGCACATCTTATCTGCACCGTACTTTTGACAACTTTAACCACCTTTCCGTTGCATTTAACAGTAAGGGTGGCTAAATATTCCTTTTCCGAAGATTGAGCCCATGAAGCCTCTACCTCAACTTTGCCGCCAATCACATTGGATCGGTTGACTGAAAGTGCTGTTTCGCAATCTCCTCGGAGACAACTAAGGGAAAAATCATAGGTAAACCCTTCCTGCTCATTCCAAGAGAATACATTTGGCAATCCTGTCTCCAAATTAATTTGCGCGTTCACACTTTCTGAGGTACATGAACCCGCACCGTCTCCACCGTTGTTTCCACCTACATCTTCACCTCCATTGCCGCCGTTTTCACCTCCACCATTGCCTACGTAACCGCCTGGTGTATCGCCTTGCGGAGTTTGTATGTTAACTTTACCAGTACCCGTAGTAAAGTAGATTTTTACGTATCTTGAGGTTTTAAGTAATTGAGCTACCAATGATTTTATGGTGTTAACGGACCAAGCCGCCTTAAACCCAGAAGAATCATTATCGCAATGCACCAAGAGACTGGCATTCTGGTCTGGCAATGGACAGGTTTTCGAGAAGGCACTAACAAACTGTGCCGGGTTTAACTGCATGGTGCGTATATCCTCTTGACGTGCAGTGAAGGTATAAAAACCACCACTAAACTTGCTTCTAAATTGATTCATTCCACTTATGGGGCACTCGATCGATTGACTGTCGACTGCAGAAGTAAAAACGCTTACAACAGATTGTGTAAATTCTACACCATCATTCTGATATAAGTCTACGAGTGTTAATAGGCTATCAAGATATACTTTTGGCAGCGTAATTCCGGACTCTACACGAATTGAAATTTGGCTATCCCCCACATAAGATTTACCTCCAGACGAACGGTAAATTAACATGAAAAACAAGAGTATTACACAAATAATACTTCCAATAATAACAATTTGATTTTTTTTCATAGTAAATTAAAGTTATGCAAATCTAACAATTTAAATATTTTCAACCAATCTGAATCGTGTCTTTTTTACGTATTGCTAAAAAGATTAAAACAAAAAACAAAAGAGCCAATCCACCAAGCATATAGAAGTCTAACTCCAAGGACCCTGCTAACTCCCCGAAACGATTCGCATATTCAGCGTCATAGTTTTTTTGAATTTGAGTGGTAGCATTTGCAACACTGTCAATTCCATCACCCGCACTGTTAACCTCCTGTTCGATGATCGGTGCAGGCCTACTGGGTGTAAACAAGGAATCCTTATTTGAGATAATATATTTCGGAATAGCAATTTCCTTCTGTATCACATTAAAACCCTCCGTAGCCCATCTTGAGATTGAAATATAACTTAAAAATTCGACCAATGGATTCGAAATTTTTGTAATGATTCCCGCGAGCATAATTTGTGGAATTAAGGCAATTGGAACTAAGGACATCACCTTTTCAGCTGTAGAAACCGTTGCTGATAATAATAAGCCCATTAGGGTAGCCACCAAGGAAATAAAAATCATCCATAATGAAGCATTTATCGGATCATTAAATTCGGGTGTTGTTCCTGAAAAGTTCAGGTATAGTATACCTACGAATAAAAATGATTGAATCGTTGAAAACATCATCAATACAGTAATCTTTGAAAACATATAGGTCAGTATGCCTTGATTGAACATCCGTTCTCTTTTGAATATGGCATGTTCGCTCACAATTTCTCTTGCAGCGTTATTAGCACCTAACCAAAGTGAAGCAATCGCCATTAAAAAAGATAATCCCTGGGATATCGATGTAAATAAAATACAAATAATGGCAGCAATAAAGGGCGCTTGAGCCACCATAATGAGTGAATTAGCCTTATCGTTAAATTTTATGTTTAAATACCTTCTCGTTAGCCAATAATATTGTGAAAAATAATCCACTTTACTGTTCTTAAATATTCTAGCCGATTTGGCATTAGGTATGGTGTTTGCCGGTTTAGAATTAAACTTAGCAACCCATTTGTCTTTGTTTTCTTTTACCAACAAGGAATAAACTTTTACGGTATCACTTACACCAAAAAAATTGAGATATTCATTTGTTTTACCGTAATAGCAAATATGCCCTCCTTCAGCCATAAAGATAACTTGATCCATATAGGCTAAGTCTTCGGGTTTATGCGTTACCATAATCACGGTCGTACCTTTTTGACTTAATTTCTTTAATATCATCAAAAAGTCTTCTATGGTTTGAGGATCCAAGGGTGATGTTGGTTCATCAAGGAATAATATCAGGGGATCGGTTAATATTTCAACTGCAATTGAAACCCGTTTACGTTGACCGCCGCTTATGTCGCTGACTAAATTAGAACGAATATGTGCTATGTTCAGTTCTTCGAGTACTTGATTTATCTTGGAACGTAATTGCGCTTCCGTAAAATGAGGCAGTCTTAATTTACCCGCATACCACAGTGATTCATCTACCGTTAATTCGCGATGGACGATATCATCTTGCGGTACATATCCAATCTGCATCTTGAGGTAGTCAAAATATTGATTTAACTCTTGCCCACCGATATAAACGGCGCCGCTTGAGCCTGGAGATTCACCATTTAAGGCTTTTAATAAGGTTGATTTTCCACAGCCTGAAGGCCCCATAACAGCGAGTAACGAATTAGAGGGTATCTCTATGTTACATTCATGAAGTCCAATCTTGCCATTTGAAAATTTCTTAACTAAGCCTACCGTTTTAATGGCAATCTCTTTTGAAATATCAATTACCTTACCACCCAGCGTGAATCGGATTCTACCTAAAATGATTGTATCAGTGGAACCTAAAGGTGATTTTCCATTTAAGCGAATACCATTTACGAACGTTCCGTTCATTGATCCCAAATCTTCGATAAAATACTTCCCTCCTACTGTTGTAATCTTGGCATGTGCTCTACTAATTTGACTATTATCAACCACAACATCGCAGGTCTCGGCCCGACCAAGAACAATTGATTTTTTTTGTTGTAATTGTGTTAAAATACGTGTTCCCAAATCAGCGAGGCCGTGCTCCGAACGAGGACTCGTTCTGGGGCTATTTGTTTCAATGGAGGCGGATCGAATCGAAACTTGAATCTGCCCGGCTAAACTGACATTTTTACCAAGGATTGCCACCGAAGAATTGGGGTCAATTCGTTGATAATTTACAAACGTTCCATTGGTACTGGATAAGTCCTGAATATATAATACCCCTCCAGTTAATGTTATTCGTGCATGGGATCCAGATATAACACCATTTGAAATCACGATATCATTGGAAGGATTCCGGCCGATAGTTAGCACAGAAGCGTAATTATTGATTTCTTTTGAAATCAATTCTGATCCGTTGAATAAAAAGCTAAGGGTATAACTCATTACTCCAGTATAATAACTTTTCCTGTTAACGGATTGAAGCTAAAATGAACAGAAACAGGTACTTTAAATTCTAATTCATTTAAGTTAAGGTGCATGGGCCCCATGGCATAATAGTCGAGGGACCCGGATAACATTTTCCCGAAACCAGAACTCATGGCTTTCATATTATCCACGGTTATTATACATGGAATAAGTA
>JBEGMB010000205.1:0-2840 GCA_041183245.1 Bacteroidota bacterium | reverse complement strand
CATTAATACGTTGGATCCAGGATTTGCATTTACGGAATAAGCCATCACGGTTTTTCCTGTAACATCGAGCAGAAGCGCTTTTACTTCGCCAAAGGATTTCATCTCAAAGCGAACGTTTATATCGTCATTTACGGGATTGGGAAATATAGAAACTCCAGAAAACTCATCGGATTCCTGTGTATTTAAGACCACGGTATTCGAAGGGGAACCATTGTAAAGATTTATGTCATCTAAGTAGAAATTATTACCTCCCTCTCCTTCAAATCGAAATTTAACTCTAAAGTTTTGCTCGAAATAATTACTTGTAATATTGGTCATGTGTACGGTAACCCAATCGGCTTGACTGGATGGTTTCCAGCTAGAGGCGGATGTTTGCGAACTTAATTGGTTCCCGCCAAGCGTCTTACGCTGAACCCATGTTTCTCCACAATCTCCGGTAATGAACACTTTGAGATACTCATAATCCGCGGATGTTTTTTTACGATAGGCATATCGAAAGCTAAGCGTAACCGTTCCGCTTGCAGGGACTACGGCCAAATCAATTGGCGCACTTATTAGTTCGTCTATATTAGAAGGCGCCTGTCCGAAATTAACCAATTTTGCACATTGATTTCCCGAATATCCTGTAGTATTTTCGATCGTGAATGCATTGTTGTTTTCTTGGTTGTATACTTCCCAATTGACCAAGTTGTTCAACGTAGCATAACTTTCAAACCCTTCCCAAAAAGGAATGGTTGTTGGGGCAGGTAAGACGCGAACATAGTTGTTTTTCACCTCCGTATCTGACGTACCTCCATCCGTTGCCGTTAAGGAAACATTGTAAACACCTGGGGTATTATAAACCACCACGGGATTTTGGGTTGTTGCTGTTGCCGGTGTACCTCCTGCAAACGACCAATTCCAGCCGTTAACTAAGTTGTAGGAGTCATCTGTGAATTGTAGGGTGTCGCCAACACAAATAGTGGTTCTAGTAGAGATAAAATCCGCTTTGCATAGATAAGGAGCGATTCCCGCACCAACAGCGGTTAGATTCGCCTGCGATACCACATTGGCCCTTCCTGTATTATTGCTTTGTAAGGCTGTTCTCATGCGTGTTTTCTGGCCTTGAGTAAACATTTTTGAACAATATGAATAGTCCATGTAATTTTCTACGTTGTCGCGAATATCAAATCCCCAAAAGGCGTTATCCGAATTACAGGTATTTGAGTTCATTAGGCAAGCTTGAACACCAATACAATTAGGAGTGTCTTGAACATTATCATCCGTAGAGCAGCTAGTGGCATTTCCAGGATTATTGTTTGGTCCCCAGGTGTGGTCCAAATTTAACCAGTGCCCGACTTCGTGCGTCATCGTTCGACTTGAGCCGACAGAGCTTGTACCGATGGACCCCACGTAGTCGTGAAGAACCCAAATCCCATTGGTCATTTGGGTAGCAGACCATCCAGAGGGTTTTGTTGTATATCCTGCGGCACCCCCAATGTCTCCACACACAAAAACATTTAAGTACTTATTTCCTGGCCAAGCGCCATTGTAGACATCGTTTCCTGCAATGATGGCATCAACTTGGTTCCCTCCATCGCTACCATCGTAACTTAGTGGAGAAAGAGTGCGCGTAATTCCTTTAAAGCACTGGCCATTAGGGGCTTTTGTAGCCAACAAAAATTCCACTTCAATGTCTGCAGGCATTCCTTGAAATTCAGCATGCACGTTGTTGGCATCTTGATTCTGAAGGCGATAATCTCTGTTTAGAATGGCAAGGGCATCAAAAATTTGTTCATCAGAAATGTTTTCAATTCCGTTGTTGTGCAATACATGAAATACCACAGGGATTTTATAAACGGTAGCTTTTTCGTGCGGTAGTTTTGAAAGATTTTCCATTTCCAAAGCATCAAGGATACTTTGCGCTTGATAATCGGGATTTTCCTGAAGCAATGCCATCTTTTTGTGTGTTTGGCAAAATTCTACAGCCTCTCCCTCCCTTGCGTTAGTAGGATCGAAAGGGTTCTTTTTATTGGTTTGAGCGAGCGCAGAAAAGGCTACAAGACAAAGGGTAAAGGCAGTAGTTCTAGTCATAGGGTATAATTTCGGTACTAAAATACAAATTAAATAATCGTTAGTCAAACGCTTATACTCAAGCATTGTTCAGTTTACCTATCTTTGTACTATGAGAGCAAAAAAAGCTAATGAGTCCCTTTCGGTAACCACCCATGTAGTTCTTCCAAATGACACGAATACTCTTGGTAATTTATTTGGGGGGCAGTTATTGGCTTGGATGGATATCATTGCAAGCGTCTCGGCGCATCGGCACTGTAAGAGGGTAGTTGTTACAGCCTCTGTGAACAGTGTTTCCTTTAAAAAACCCATTCCGGCCTCTTCCATTGTTACCCTTGAAGCCAAGGTGTCAAGGTCCTTCAATAGCAGTATGGAGATTTTTGTCGATGTGTATGTTGAGGACCATGTTACAGGAATTCGTGATAAGTGTAATCAGGCCATCTACACCTTTGTGGCCGTTGATCAAAATGGGGGGCCGATTCAGGTACCTGAAATTATTCCCGAAACGGACGAAGAAAAAGAACGCTTCGATGGGGCTTTTCGGCGAAGGGAGTTGAACCTAATCCTTGCGGGAAAGATGAAACCTTCAGAGGCAAAAGAAATACAGAAATTATTTAGAGAGTAATGTATAAGTTTTTAGGTTGGCTTTTTCTTTTTAATTGGACAGTTTTCCATTCTCAGATAGAAGGGGATTGGTATGGAACGCTTGATGCTATGGGCCAAAAGTTACCTTTGGTCCTACATTTAAAGGATAGTTCGGGTCTTTACAAAGGAACGATGGATAGTCC
>JBEGMB010000204.1:0-9872 GCA_041183245.1 Bacteroidota bacterium | reverse complement strand
AATAATAAATGAACCTTGAAGTGGATTTTCGTTTTTTGCTAGGCCTAGTTCACGGTTTATAATAAGCTGTATTGCCATTGCCCTGCGCACGGATTCTTCCGTTGGAGTGGTAATCGCCTCATCATACGCATTGGTATGCAAGGAATTACAATTATCGTAAATGGCGTATAATGCTTGCAAGGTCGTACGAATATCATTGAAATCAATTTCCTGAGCGTGCAATGAGCGACCTGATGTTTGAATGTGGTATTTCAACATTTGCGCTCTGGCATTAGCACCATATTTTTTCGAAAGGGCTTTTGCCCAAATTCGACGCGCTACTCTTCCAATCACTGCATATTCAGGGTCGATTCCATTTGAGAAGAAAAACGATAGGTTAGGGCCAAAATCGTTGATGTCCATTCCTCGGCTTAAATAGTACTCTACATAAGTAAAGCCATTGGCCAGAGTAAATGCTAACTGAGTAATCGGGTTCGCTCCTGCTTCTGCAATGTGATAACCAGAGATCGAAACGGAATAAAAGTTCCGCACTGCATGATCAATGAAATACGATTGGACATCACCCATCAAACGAAGCGCGAATTCAGTGGAGAAAATACAAGTATTTTGCGCTTGATCTTCTTTTAAGATATCTGCTTGTACCGTACCTCGAACTTGCTTTAAGGTGTCTGCTTTAATTTGTGCATAAACGTCAGCCGGTAAGACTTGGTCTCCAGTAACTCCGAGAAGCATCAAGCCTAATCCGTCATTTCCTTCTGGGAGTTCGCCTTGATATCGTGGTCGTTCGGTACCTTTAGCTTGGTAAATAGCTGCAATCTTAGCCTCTATATCCGATGCTAACCCATGTGTTCTAATGTACTTTTCGCAGTTCTGATCGATTGCCGCATTCATGAAAAATCCGAGAAGCATAGGTGCGGGACCATTAATGGTCATAGACACCGAGGTCGCTGGATGACTTAGGTCAAACCCCGAATACAGTTTTTTTGCATCGTCTAAACAGCAGATGGAAACCCCTGAATTTCCAATTTTTCCATAAATATCAGGACGAACTGCGGGGTCATTTCCGTAAAGTGTCACAGAGTCAAAGGCTGTAGAGAGCCGTTTTGCCGGCATGCCTAAGCTAACATAATGGAATCGTTTGTTGGTGCGTTCTGGTCCGCCTTCCCCAGCGAACATACGTGTTGGGTCTTCTCCTTCTCGCTTAAAAGGAAATAAGCCGGATGTATACGGGAATTCTCCTGGGAAATTTTCTTGGAGAACCCAACGTAAGATATCGCCCCAGCTGGAATAGCGTGGTGATGCAACTTTTGGGATTTGAGAATGAGACAAAGACTCCGTGTGCGTTTTGATGCTTAATACTTTGTCGCGAACTTTGAACTCATATTCAGGATTTTTGAAGGCTTGCTTCTTGCTTTTCCAATGCTGTATAATTTCCCAGTTTTTCGGGTCAAAATTTAGCTTCTCTTGTTCGAAGGCCTCTTGCAATCCTTTAATTAAGCGGTCTTTGTCTTCAAGGGATGATTTCGAAAGGGTTTCAATGGAACTCTGAAGCCCCTGTAATTTATCAGCAACCACTACTTGTTTATTAACCCAGTGGTCGTAGGCGCGATTGTTTTCTGAAATTTCCGAAAGGTATCGCGTTCGATCGGGTGGAATCACAAAGATTTTCTCCGACATTTCATTGGTGATTTCAAAGGTTGAATGCAAGGCGGCACCTGATTTTTCAACGACTTTGTCCATGATTACCTTGTACAAGGTGTTCATGCCGGGGTCATTAAATTGCGAGGCTATTGTACCATATACCGGCATATCATCTACCTTTTCATCCCAAAGGTTGTGGTTGCGTTGATATTGTTTTCGCACATCACGAAGCGCATCCAAGGCACCCCGTTTGTCGAATTTATTTAGTGCAATAACATCGGCAAAATCTAACATGTCTATTTTCTCAAGTTGAGTCGCTGCACCATATTCAGGCGTCATAACATAGAGAGAAAGGTCGCTGTGGTCAAGTATTTCAGTATCGGATTGACCAATACCCGAAGTTTCAAGAATAATTAAATCATATCCAGCTACTTTCAGTATGGAAATGGCTTCTGCTACATGTTTTGAAAGTGCAAGGTTAGATTGTCGGGTAGCTAAAGAGCGCATATAAACCCGTTCATTTTTTATCGAATTCATTCGAATTCTATCTCCAAGTAAGGCTCCTCCTGTTTTTCTTTTCGAGGGGTCTACGGAAACAACAGCAATGTGTTTATCTTGAAAATCGATTAAAAACCTGCGAACTAATTCATCCACAAGGGAGGACTTTCCCGCCCCACCAGTACCAGTAATTCCGAGTACCGGTGTTTTTATTGTTTTTGCCTTGTCGCGAATTTCAGACAAGGTTTTTTCATGTTCATCAGCATAATTTTCAGCACCAGAAATAACACGAGCAATTGCAGGGACATCTTTAATGGTTAGCATGCTTGCATTTGAAGGTAGCTTCTCGCCAACAGCAAAATCACATTGTTTAATCAGGTCATTAATCATTCCCTGTAATCCCATGGAACGACCATCGTCTGGATGATAGATTCGAGCAATACCATACCCATGAAGTTCTTCAATTTCTGCGGGTAAAATGGTTCCACCTCCTCCACCGAAAATTTTTATGTGTGGCGCACCTTTTTCCTTGAGCAAGTCGTACATGTACTTAAAGTATTCCATGTGTCCTCCTTGATATGAGGTCATGGCAATCGCCTGTGCGTCTTCTTGAATTGCACAATTCACTACTTCTTCCACGGAACGGTCATGACCTAAATGAATTACTTCACATCCAGTAGCCTGAATGATTCGGCGCATAATGTTAATGGCTGCATCGTGTCCATCAAATAAGGACGCGGCAGTAACAATTCGGATTTTATGTTTTGGGATATACGGGCTAACAGGTTCCATGCAAATAATTGTGCCGTAAAAATAAGGAAATTTAGCCGTTTATAAGTGCTTCTATCTCCTTTTCATCCGCAAGTAAATAACAATCTGATTCGCTTAACATCTCTTGAATTCGCAGTGTTTCAAAATAGGTGTTGGCCTTAATTTTAAGTATTATTTTCTTGCTACCAATAAGCTGAATTTCGGTAAAGTTGGTCGGGTCGGTGATTATGTAAAAATTCTTACCTGACAGGTGCTTTCGATATTGCGGAAAGCTCATTATCCTTGTTTGCGAATAAATTCAATGGCCAACTTATTGAACGCCTCCGGTTGTTCTACATTCACTACATGTCCGCATTGATCAACTATTTCAAGGGTTAAGTTTGGATTGCCTTTAACAATTTCTTTTGCTGTTCCTACGAAAAGATGGTCCTCACTACCCATGATGTAAAGTGCTTTTTCATCTTTGTTCTCATGATGAAGGTAGGTGAGGTATTTGGTTAGACGCCCAGTTAATTTAAACCATCGTTTGAACTCTTTATTCATTAGTTTTTTTGCCTCTCCGATAAAGATAATACGCGATTCCTTATGATTTTTTTTAGGCATCATAATGTTAGCGAACAGCTTGTATAGGGCCATGTAGGGCAATACGGGTTCCAAAGTTCTTCCAAGCTTTAGAAAAAATCTTGATTTAATATCCATTTGGGTAATCGCTCCAGCAAAAATCATGGATTTAACCATTTTCGGATAATTCACAGCGATTTGGCGGATGACGATACTTCCCAACGATACTCCGATAAAGTGCGCTTTTTGGATATTGAGAAAATCGATGACTTCAGCCACTTCTTTTGCAATTAACTCAAATGAGTATTTGCGGTGTTGAGGAAGGCCTTGGGATTTGCCATGTCCTCGCAGATCGATAAGTACTACGTTAAAATGCTCTTGAAAATCCCTGATCTGTTTGAACCAAACATTAGAACTTCCCCCAAAGCCATGAATGAAGACTGTCCATTCGGTGCTATTTGGATGAGTAAGAACTTTATGATGAAGCATGCGCAAAAATAGAAAAAGGGCTCCGAAGAGCCCTTATGTTTTTAATATAAGTACGATTATTTTTTATCGTTTACTTCTTCGAAGTCTACATCGGTTACTTCATCGTCAGGATTTCCAGAACTGGCTTGTTCCCCACTTTCAGTTGATGCACCGCCCTGTGCGTTTGCTGCATTATACATGTCTTGCGATGCCGCTTGGAAGACTTGGTTTAGTTTTTCCATTGCAGGCTCAAGGTTTTCCATGTTTTTCGCTTCGAATTCTTTTTTCAATTCATTCAATGCATCTTCAATTCCTTGTTTTTTATCCGCTGGGATTTTATCACCGTATTCTTTCAATTGGCGTTCCGTTTGGAATATTGTGGAGTCTGCTTTGTTGATTAAATCTACCTCTTCACGCTTTTTCTTGTCAGATTCAGCATTCGCTTGCGCTTCAGCCTTCATGCGCTCGATTTCTTCGTCGCTCAAGCCAGACTTAGACTCAATTTTAATGGATTGTTCTTTCCCTGTTCCTTTGTCTTTAGCAGAAATATTCATGATACCGTTAGCATCAATATCAAAGGTTACCTCAATTTGTGGTACACCTCTAGGTGCTGGTGGAATATCAGACAATTGAAATCTTCCTAAGGTTTTGTTATCTCCTGCCATAGCACGTTCACCTTGAAGCACATGGATATCTACTGCGGGCTGACTGTCTGAAGCTGTAGAGAAAACCTCAGATTTTTTCGTTGGAATGGTTGTGTTTGCCTCGATGAGCTTAGTAAATACACCACCCATGGTTTCGATCCCTAATGAAAGTGGAATAACATCAAGTAGTAATACATCTTTAACTTCACCAGTTAGTACACCTCCTTGAATTGCAGCTCCAACCGCTACCACTTCGTCAGGATTTACCCCTTTAGATGGTGCTTTACCGAAGAACTTCTCAACCGCATCTTGAATAATTGGAATTCGTGTTGAACCACCAACTAAGATAACTTCGTTAATGTCTTTTGGACTCAATCCAGCATTCTTTAGTGCAGAACGACAAGGCGCGATAGTTCGTTCAACGATTTCTGAAATCAATTGCTCGAATTTAGCACGCTGTAAGGTTCTAACCAAGTGTTTTGGAATACCATTCACCGGCATGATATACGGTAAGTTGATTTCACTTGAAGTGGTTGATGAAAGTTCAATTTTAGCTTTTTCTGCGGCTTCTTTCAATCGTTGAAGAGCCATAGGGTCTTCTCTTAGATCAATTCCTTCCTCACTTTTGAATTCGTCGGCCAACCAGTTAATGATTGCGTTATCTACATCGTCTCCTCCAAGGTGCGTATCTCCATCGGTAGAAAGCACTTCAAAAACACCATCTCCAAGTTCAAGGATGGATACATCATGTGTTCCACCACCGAAATCGAAAACAACGATTTTTTGATCGATACCTTTTTTGTCTAATCCGTAGGCAAGCGCCGCTGCTGTTGGTTCGTTAATAATTCGTTTGATTGTTAATCCCGCGATTTCACCTGCTTCTTTGGTTGCTTGACGTTGCGCATCATTAAAGTATGCAGGCACAGTAACTACAGCTTCCGTTACTTCTGTTCCTAAATAATCTTCTGCAGTTTTTTTCATTTTTTGCAAAATGATGGCAGAAATTTCTTGTGGAGAATATAAGCGGTCATCGATTTTTACGCGAGGCGTATTGTTTTCGCCTTTTACTACCTCATAAGGAACGCGCTTAGTTTCTGCGACTGAATCGTCATAGCTGCTTCCCATGAATCGCTTGATCGAGTAGATTGTTTTTGTTGGATTAGTTATTGCTTGACGTTTTGCTGGATCCCCAACTTTTCGCTCGCCTCCATCTATAAATGCAACTACTGATGGCGTAGTTCTTTTTCCTTCTGAGTTTGTGATTACCACTGGCTCATTTCCTTCCATGACCGATACGCAAGAGTTTGTGGTACCTAGGTCAATTCCAATTATTTTTCCCATGTTAACTTTTGTTTTTAAATGTTGACATCCCCCCATTTTCAATTAATGTGCCATGCCTCCATATCATGAAATTATATGACAAAGAAATAAACACGGCAGGGTTAAGGTGACGATTTGGCAGAATTCCTGAATTTTTCTACCTGATTTATGCCGTTTTAGCTAGTTTTGATTTTGTAGCTAACCAAGCCATGGGAATATATGCCAAGCTCAAGTCTAATATATCAAACCATAAGGGGGCATTAATCATATAAACAGCCATGATACCACCAGTAAAAAACAAGAAGCCAATCGTATAAACAACCCAAGTGGCATACGTTCTCACAAGTAATAGTGCAATCAAACAACCACTAAGAGTGCCCATAGCATGCGCTATGAAAGGAAAAATATAATATTTAAAAGGTAGTTCACTAAAAGCTTTCAATCCTTCAGGTGTATTAAAATTTACTCCGTTAGGATATGGGAATATTTTCATTCCTAATTCAATGAAACTGCCATTCACCATGGCGCCTACAAAAAGACCGAGGAATAATCCTAGAATTATTCGAAGGACATTCATTATAAGTGAATTACTTCACCGTAAGCAGCAGCTGCCGCTTCCATTATTGCTTCTGACATGGTAGGGTGGGGGTGTACTGTTTTGATTAGGTCCATACCCGTGGTTTCTAACTTACGAACAGCGACTATTTCAGCGATCATTTCAGTAACGTTGGCCCCAATCATGTGAGCTCCTAGCAATTCGCCGTATTTTGCATCAAAAATTAACTTGACAAAACCATCCTTAGCACCAGCTGCGCTTGCTTTTCCAGAGGCGGAGAACGGGAATTTACCTATTTTAATTTCACGTCCTGCTGCTTTAGCCGCCTTTTCGGTCATTCCAACTGAAGCAACCTCTGGCGAACAGTAGGTGCACCCTGGGATGTTTCCATAATCCAACGGTTCTGGGTGATGACCTGCTAGCTGCTCCACACAAATGATACCTTCAGCTGAAGCAACGTGAGCTAATGCAGGTCCTGGTACGATATCTCCAATGGCATAATACCCTGGGATATTTGTTTGATAGAATTCATTCACCGGAATTTTTCCTTTGTCTTGAATAATTCCAACTTGCTCTAATCCTAATCCTTCGATATTTGATTGTATTCCTACGGCGGATAATACCACGTCGCACTCAATCTTTTCTTCGCCTTTTGCTGTTTTAACCGTCACGATACAACCTTTGCCTTTGGTGTCAACGCTTTCTACAGACGCCTCGGTCATGATTTTAATCCCGGATTTTTTGAATGATTTCTCGAGTTGTTTTGAAACTTCTTCGTCTTCTACAGGAACAATGTTTGGCATGTATTCTACAATTGTCACTTCTGTGCCCATGGTATTATAGAAATAGGCAAATTCTACCCCGATTGCACCCGAACCAACAACGACAAGTTTCTTAGGTTGCTTTGCTAAGGTCATCGCTTGACGGTATCCAATAATCTTTGTTCCGTCTTGTGGAAGATTAGGTAATTCTCTAGAGCGTGCTCCGGTAGCAATGATTACACCTTTTCCTGCCGTGTAGGTTGTGCTTTTTCCCGCTTCATCGATTACCACTACTTGTTTTCCTGGAGCTACGGTTGCAGTGCCCTTGATTACATCAATTTTATTCTTTTTCATCAAGAATTGAATGCCATTGCTCATTCCGTTGGCTACATCACGAGATCGTTTAACCACCGCATTAAAGTCAGCACTGGCCTCTTTTACATTGATCCCATAATCGGATGCGTGTTGAAGATATTCAAAAACCTGTGCGCTTTTTAATAGGGCCTTGGTTGGAATACATCCCCAATTCAAGCAAATTCCACCGAGTTCTTCGCGTTCAATGATGGCGGTTTTCATTCCTAATTGTGACGCTCGGATAGCGGTTACATATCCACCTGGTCCACTTCCTATAACTATAATGTCGTAATTCATATCATTCAATTTGTTGACAAAATTAAGGAAAATAGCTGAAAGGCCAATATACTATAAAGCGATAGTTATTCCCCCTTAAAATAAAAAAAGGCAGTAGCAAAAACAAAAGGAATACAGGAAAAAACAACCAAAATATTGATACTAAAAATTCCGACAAAAAGTATAAATAAAATCAAAGCGGAAACAAGAACAATTCCGAATAACACCGGATAAAATCTAGGTATAAACACCCCAAAAACAAGGATGAGTAATTGACCAAACAAGGGCAACAAAATTAATGGATGGACTATAGAAAATGGGTTAACAAAAATGGATTTGAAAACTAGCCATTCAATTTCAAATAGAAAGGCACTTTGGGTTTTACCCCATTCTAAATACGGAACTAAAGTACTTAGTAATAAAAGTGCAATTTTAAAATATTTAAACTTATTGACTAAATCGTACACAAGACCTTAGATTTTTAAATTTCCAACTCGATAATTGAAATAAGAATCAAAAAGTTTCTGTGAAATGAAGCTAGGGGTAATTTTAAACGCGATATTTCTTAATGATATGGCAACTGAATTTGACAAAGCAGCCAACTTTCCGAAACGTAAACTGTCGTTAACGATTTGTTTAGCCCGTGGAAAATGAAGAATTTCATAGCGATCCAATGCTTCTTTAGAAATGCCATATTTTTCAATGCACAGGGCTAAAGTTTGAGCTCCTTCCATTGCCATACATCCTCCTTGGCCTAAATTCGGTGTGGTGGGGTGGGCAGCATCCCCAATTAAAACTACACGACCATCACTCCAACCATTTACTATTTTACGGTCAACCAACGCGTTTTTAATAATATGTTCAGTATTTTGAATGAACTCGGGAATTGGATTGTGCCAATCAGCAAAGGCTGCTTTTAATTTTTCGCTTGTGGTGGGCAGGTCTTCGGTAAATTGGTCTTCGGGTATGGTTGCCCACCAGCCAAAATAACCATCTTTAATCGGTACAATTCCCACACGTTTTCCATGTCCCCAGGTTTCACTTGCATAGCCATCGCTAAAATTTGACTTCACAACACCCCGCCAAATGTTAGAACCTCGATAGACAGGATCCCCATCATGAATCATTTGTTCACGGATTTTGGAATGCAATCCATCGGCTCCAATTAACAAATCGCAATAATCTATTGTGCCATCACTGAATTTCACCAATACATTGTTGATTTGGTTTTCATATCCTATGATTTCTTTTTCAGCGTAAAGTTTTGCTTTAGTATGCTTCAATAGGGTATGATGCAGGTCGCTTCGATGCATACAAATAATAGGGTATTCACTTTTAAATGCAGTATTAACTAACGATTTACCATTCCATGTTTTCCCTGAAGAATGGGTTATTTCTCCTGAAGCTACCAGGATATCCTGTAATAAGCCAACTGAATCTAATACTGCCAATGCATTGGGGAAGACACTAATTGCAGCTCCGACTTCCGTGAACACTTGTTTTTTTTCGAATATATGAACGGCGTACCGCTCAGGGTCAAGAAATAAGGATAGGGTTAGGCCGGCGATACCTCCGCCAGCAATAAATATTTTTGGTTTATGATTCATCTTCCAAGTGAAGGATATGTAAAATTCTGTGAATTATTGGGGCTAAAAAAATGGCTGTAATACTTAAAAATGCAATTCCGCTGTATAATGCGTAGAATGATGAAAATAATTTGGCTGCAGAACTTTTCATTTCCACTACCGGTCCCATTCCAGTCAAAATCATCGCAGCCATATGGAATGAATCTATCCATGGGGTTCCGCCTAAATAATGATAACCTAAAACACCAATTAAAAGTGAGAAAACAACAACGATTGAAGTTAATAAGAGATACATTCCCATTCTTTTTAAAAAAATGGGATAGGAAGCTAGATTTTCTTTTTTGTGTTCCATTTTATTTCTTGATTTTTTGAGTTAATTCGCTCAAATAATCCAATTGCATCTCTTGAATTTCTAATAGTTTTTTGTTTTGCTGAA
>JBEGMB010000203.1:0-4482 GCA_041183245.1 Bacteroidota bacterium | reverse complement strand
ATCCGTTAGTTGCCAAGTTTAATGGGAGATTCTCAAAAATCCCCAAGTAGGAAGACCCGCTGCCAGACATCGCCGCATAGATTGCACCTTTTTGAATAAGCCCTTCAATACCCGCAGAAATCTCAGGATGAGCCAAAGTTACTGGCTTTTCGAAATCATTCACGTAGTATGCCTGCCATTCACCTAATGATTTGATTTCATGCCCAATATGGTTAGTCGGATTTGGTACAATGGAACCATACGCCGAGGCTGTACTAACATGAATTCCCGGGTTATAAATTGCGATATACAAGCCAGAAAGATTTACATTAATCGGATGCAGTTGTTCTCCCCTACCTGTAACCAATGCCGGCTGATTGGCAATAAAAAAGGGGCAATCACTTCCTAATTCTGCAGTTAAATGTTCTAAGGTTTCGGTAGGCAACCCCAAATCAAACCATTCATTTAAGCCCTTTATGGTAAAGGCTGCATCAGCAGATCCGCCACCTAAACCTGCGCCAATCGGGATCTGCTTTCGCAAATGAATAGCCAATGGCCCAATACCATACTTGTTTTTCATAAGCATGTATGCACGTTCAACCAAGCCCAAGCTTCCATCTGAAGGTATATCGATGCCTGTTTGTTTATATGAGAACTCTTTCGATGAACTTAGTTCGATAATATCATAAATAGGAACAGGAATCATAATCGATTCTATATCGTGAAATCCGTCTTCGCGCTTTCTAAGAATACGCAACCCGAGGTTTATTTTTGCATTTGGATATAGGATCATTGAATACAAAAATACAAGAACGCATTAAAATTTTTACTTTTGTCCTAACAAGTAAATCAAACATGAGTACATATCTAGATTTTGAAGCTCCATTACAAGCCTTACAAGAACAAATCTTGCAAACGGAACAGATTGGAATTTCCACCGAAGTGGACATGTCCGAAAACATAACGGCGTTAAAGAAGAAATATACAGAGACTGCTCAGAACTTATTCTCTACCCTATCGCCTTGGCAACGGGTACAGTTATCACGGCATCCAGACCGTCCGTACACCTTAGCCTATATAAATGCAATTACCGACAATGATTTTCTAGAATTGCATGGCGACCGTGGAGTAAAAGATGATAAGGCTATGGTTGGTGGCTTTGGCTCAATTAATGGTAAAACCGTTATGTTCATTGGTCAACAAAAAGGCATCAATACAAAAATGCGTCAATATCGAAACTTCGGGATGCCGAATCCAGAAGGGTATCGCAAGGCCTTACGTTTGATGAAACTTGCTGAGAAATTCAATAAACCCATCGTTACATTTATAGATACACCGGGTGCATTCCCAGGGCTTGAAGCAGAGGAGCGCGGGCAAGGGGAAGCCATTGCAAGAAATATCTACGAAATGATGCGCTTAACGGTACCTGTTATTTGTATCATTATCGGTGAAGGTGCTTCAGGTGGTGCTCTAGGAATTGGCGTTGGAGATAAGGTGGTAATGCTTGAAAATACATGGTATTCTGTTATTTCTCCTGAAAGTTGTTCGTCGATTTTATGGCGTTCCTGGGAACACAAGGAGCAAGCGGCCAGTGCACTTAAACTAACTCCCACGGATATGCAAGGTTTTGGACTGGTTGATGATGTTATTAAAGAACCTGTTGATGGTGCACATCGTAATCACGAGGCCATCTTTAGCGAAGTCAAAAACAATATCCTTGCTTATCTCAAGGAACTTGAGCCTATGCATCCATCGGACCGCATAACCAAAAGAATCGAAAAATTCAATCAAATGGGTGTTTGGCAATAAGCCTTAAATGAATGTCTGAATCGCTTTTTACTCCCATTGCTTATTTAAAAGGAATTGGTCCTCAAAAGGCAGAATTACTTAAGAAAGAATTACAAATAGAAACCTATTGGGATCTATTAAATCATATTCCCTTTCGGTATATCGACCGTTCTCAAATCCATCAATGTTCACAACTTCATTTGGTAGACGGGTATGTTCAATTGGAAGGCTATATTGACCAAGTACAAGAACTGGGTGGTGGTCGTGCAAAACGCTTACAATGTCGATTCACTGACGATACTGCGAGTATACAACTCATTTGGTTTCAAGGATGGAAATGGATTAAATCTGGACTAATTCCGGGGAAAAAATACCGTGTATTTGGCAGACCGCGATTAAACGGAAATTATTGGAGCATCGCTCATCCAGAAATGGCTCCTACTGAAGAGTCGAGCTCTGTTGGATTTCAACCCATTTATCCAAGTACAGAAAAATTAAGTGCCAAGGGGCTACATACCAGAGGTATAGAAAAAGTAATCCATGGCCTGCTTGAACGGATTTCACTAACAAACATTCCGGACAGGCTTCCTGAATCGATTCGTAAAGAAATGCAATTGATAGATATTGCTACAGCCTATGCCTACTTGCATCAACCCGCCACAGAACAGCAGTATTTGCAAGCAAAAAAACGCTTCGTTTTTGAAGAGTTATTCATGTTGCAACTTGAAATGATCCTTAGAAAAGGGGTTCGCAAACGCACTGAAAAAGGCTTTGTATTTTCGAAATCCGGGGATATTTTAGCAAACTTCTACCACCATAAATTACCATTCGACTTAACGGAGGCACAAAAAAGGGTAATTCGGGAAATCAGGAAAGACATGCAAACGGGACAACACATGAACCGATTGCTTCAAGGGGATGTAGGGTCTGGAAAGACCTTAGTAGCCTTAATTACGATGTTAATCGCACAAGGAAATGGATTTCAATCCGCTTTACTTGCACCTACAGAAATTCTATCTGCCCAACATTATGAAACAATCGTCAGTTTTCTATCGGATTTACCCATTCGCTGTGCCCTACTCACCGGGTCGGTAAAACGTGCGCAACGAAAACCCTTACTTGAAGCATTAGCGAATGGAGAAATTGACATTTTAATTGGAACCCATGCACTGTTAGAGGATGAAGTAATTTTTAAGAATTTAGGGCTGGTGGTGATCGATGAGCAGCACCGATTTGGTGTGGCCCAGCGGGCAAAGATGAGAAAGAAAAATACGTTGGCACCCCATGTGTTAGTAATGACTGCTACTCCAATTCCAAGGACGCTTGCAATGACCTTTTATGGTGATTTAGATGTTTCTGTAATTGATGAACTACCCCCAGGAAGAAAGCCCATCCAAACCATTCATCGCTTTGATACGCATCGCTTACAGCTGTTCAACTTTATGCGTGAGCAAATTGGGTTAGGAAGACAAATTTATGTGGTTTACCCGCTTATAGATGACAGCGAAACCTTAGATTTCAAGAGTTTATCAGACGGCTTTGAAGCCATATCACGTGCATTCCCATTACCCGAATTTCAAGTGAGTATCGTGCATGGAAAACTCAAGCCAGAGGTGAAGGAATATGAAATGAAGCGCTTTGTTGATGGAATAACAAACATCATGGTCGCAACCACAGTGATCGAAGTTGGGGTAAATGTTCCAAATGCTACCGTAATGGTTATTGAAAGTGCCCAGCGATTTGGATTGTCGCAATTACATCAGTTACGTGGACGTGTAGGACGAGGAGGAGAGAAATCTTATTGTATTCTTATGACCAACTATGAGTTATCTAAAGAGGCTAAAAAGCGGATGGAAACCATGGTTGAAACCACAGATGGATTCAAAATTGCTGAAGTAGACTTAAGTTTAAGAGGTCCGGGGGATATATTGGGTACCCAACAAAGCGGTGCTTTAAATTTAAAGATGGCCGACCTTTCAAGGGATCAGCACGTGGTAACGGCCGCAAGAGAGGCGGCACTGCGTATCTATGAGCAAGACCCGAGCTTAACGGAACCGATGCACTTGACCTTAAGGAATTATATGTTGACCTTGTTCAAAAACAAGCCACAATGGGATAAAATTGCATAAAAAAATCCCGCCGAAGCGGGATTTAATATCTGAAAGAGCTGCGCTTTACGCTTGATTCTCTTCGGTTAATTTTTCGTATACTTCTTTCGAACCAACAATCATATTTTGGAAATGACGCACTCCTGTACCTGCTGGAATTAAATGCCCAACAATTACATTTTCTTTCAATCCAAGAAGGTGATCTTCTTTACCAGAAATTGCTGCTTCGTTAAGTACTTTCGTAGTTTCCTGGAAGGAAGCTGCAGAAATAAACGACTGGGTTTGAAGCGACGCTCTCGTGATCCCTTGAAGAAGTGGTGTAGATGTTGCTGGTTCAGCCTCACGAGCCTCAATTAGCTTCTTATCTTCACGTTTCAATCGGGAGTTTTCATCACGTAATTTACGTACAGAAATCAACTGACCTTTTTCTACTTCGGTAGAATCTCCCGCATCCCTAATGAACATCATACCATAAAGGTGGTCATTCGCTTCCATGATATCTGCTTTATGAATTGATTGTCCTTCAAGGAAACGTGTATCTCCTGGATCAACAATCTCTGCTTTAAGCATCATTTGACGAACAATTACTTCAAAATGCTTATCGTTA
>JBEGMB010000202.1:0-3199 GCA_041183245.1 Bacteroidota bacterium | reverse complement strand
TGCGTTCAATACCGAAAGAGCCAAGCGCGATCAAGCGCTGATGCTCACCTTAGGTTCCTGGGCGAGTGCGAATGCTATAACTGGAGCAATCGGATGGACCACGGCCAAGAATCCTGAAGTTAAGGCATTTCATCAGATGAATCTTATGTGGAATACCGTAAACCTAGGGTTGGCGATTCCGGGGTATTTGAAAGCACGCCAGGCCAAGCAACTTATGTCCTTGTCGGAAACATTGAACGCGCAGCAAAAAACGGAGCGGATTTTTCTATTGAATACTGGCCTGGATGTGGCCTATATTACCGCCGGATTTTTACTGCGGAGCATGGCACTTAACCAGCAAGCTAAAGCCGATCAACTCAACGGTTTTGGTAAAGGACTCATCCTACAGGGCTCCTTTCTCTTTGCTTTCGATTTAACCGCCTTCGCTATTCATCACCGCCATGGGAAGCAGGTTTTGAGATTTATTAAGTAAGAGGAGTAAGGATTACTTTCAACTTTTTTCCGCACCCTTCGCTACGTCCTTCGAACTAATCAAGGTGCTTACATGTTCCGTCGGTACTGACCTCCCACTTCGAACAACGCATCGGTAATTTGTCCCAAGGAGGCGTATTTACAAGCTTCCATTAGCTGTTCAAACATGTTTCGGTTTTTTATGGCAGCATCCTGAATTTTACGAATATGTTCCTGTGCTGTAGCTCCATGCGTTCGATGCAATTGTTCCAGCATTCCAATTTGATACTGTTTTTCCTCTTCGGTCGCACGTATAACTTCTTTCGGTAATACCGTTGGTGATCCTTTGGAGCTTAAAAAGGTGTTCACTCCGATGATTGGAAATTCTCCCGTATGTTTGAGGGTCTCGTAATACAGGGATTCCTCTTGAATCTTGGATCGTTGATACATGGTTTCCATGGCACCCAAAACCCCTCCGCGCTCTGTAATTCGGTCAAATTCAGAAAGCACAGCCTCCTCCACTAAATTGGTTAGTTCGTCAATGATAAAGGAGCCCTGAAGTGGGTTTTCATTTTTCGCTAATCCTAATTCGCGGTTAATGATTAACTGAATCGCCATGGCTCTTCGTACCGACTCTTCCGTAGGGGTTGTGATCGCTTCATCGTAGGCATTCGTGTGAAGGGAATTACAGTTGTCGTAAATGGCATACAATGCCTGCAAGGTCGTCCGAATGTCGTTAAAGTCAATTTCTTGAGCGTGCAGGGACCGTCCAGAGGTTTGGATGTGGTATTTTAACATCTGCGCGCGCGCATTCGCTCCGTATTTTTTCGCCAAGGCCTTCGCCCAAATTCTTCGCGCGACTCTTCCAATTACTGCGTATTCCGGGTCAATACCGTTCGAAAAGAAAAAGGAGAGGTTCGGACCAAAGTCGTTGATGTCCATGCCGCGGCTTAAATAGTACTCCACATAGGTAAAACCATTCGCTAGGGTAAAGGCCAACTGGGTAATTGGATTAGCACCCGCCTCCGCAATATGATATCCAGAAATGGATACCGAATAAAAATTACGAACGCCATGATCAATGAAATACGATTGCACATCTCCCATTAAGCGAAGGGCAAATTCGGTGGAGAAAATACAGGTGTTTTGTGCTTGATCCTCCTTCAAAATATCCGCTTGTACCGTTCCACGAACCTGCTTTAAGGTATCCGCTTTGATTTGTTCGTACACCTCAGCGGGTAACACTTGGTCTCCAGTTACACCAAGTAACAACAGGCCTAATCCGTCATTGCCTTCCGGTAGTTCTCCCTGATAGCGAGGGCGCTCTGTGCCTTTTGCCGCATACATGGCCGCAATCTTACGTTCCACTTCATCCCTAAGGCCATGTTCGTGAATGTACTTTTCACAATTTTGGTCAATGGCGGCGTTCATAAAAAATCCCAACAACATCGGAGCAGGACCATTTATGGTCATAGAAACCGAGGTCGCAGGATGGCTTAAGTCAAAACCAGAGTATAATTTTTTAGCATCGTCTAAACAACAGATAGATACTCCTGAGTTTCCTATTTTTCCATAAATATCAGGACGAACAGCGGGGTCATTTCCGTAAAGGGTAACCGAGTCAAAGGCCGTAGATAAGCGTTTGGCAGGCATCCCTAAACTTACGTAATGGAATCGTTTGTTTGTGCGTTCCGGTCCACCTTCCCCAGCGAACATTCGTGTAGGGTCTTCTCCTTCCCGTTTAAAGGGAAACAATCCTGAGGTGTAGGGGAATTCTCCCGGGAAATTCTCTTGCAGTACCCAACGAAGAATGTCTCCCCAACTGCTGTACCGAGGTGCCGCTACCTTTGGGATTTGACTGTGGGAAAGCGATTCCGTATGAGTTTTTAACTTCAATACCTTTTCGCGAACTTTGAATTGATACTCTGGGTTTTTGAACGCTTGTTTTTTCGCGTCCCAATTTTGAAGAATTTCCCAATTTTTTGGATCAAAATTGAGTTTTTCCTCCTCGAATGCCTCTTGAATTCCTTTAATTAATCGGTCTTTATCCGCCAATGCGCTTTTTGCTAAGGTTTTCATGGTGCTATCCAATCCCTGCAGGCGGTTGGCAACGTCTACTTGCTTATTCACCCATAGGTCATAGGCACGGTTATTTTCAGAGATTTCAGACAGGTAACGTGTACGGTCTGGGGGAATGACAAATATTTTTTCTGACATCTCCCGTGTAATTTCAAAGGTTGACGCCAGGGAAGCCCCTGTTTTTTCCACCACCTTATCCATAATTACCTTGTACAAGGTATTCATTCCAGGATCGTTGAATTGGGAGGCTATCGTGCCATACACGGGCATTTCATCCACGCTCTTTTCCCATAAATTATGGTTGCGTTGATATTGTTTTCTAACGTCGCGTAAGGCGTCTAATGCGCCTCGTTTGTCGAATTTATTCAAGGCAATGACGTCGGCGAAATCCAACATATCAATTTTTTCCAACTGGGTGGCGGCTCCATACTCAGGCGTCATAACGTACAACGAAACATCGCTGTGGTCTAAAATTTCCGTGTCGGATTGGCCAATACCAGAGGTTTCTAACACTACAAGATCAAATCCCGCTACCTTTAAAATGGAAATGGCTTCAGATACATGTTTTGAAAGGGCTAAATTGGATTGTCGCGTTGCCAAAGAACGCATATAAACACGATCGCTTTTGATGGCATTCATTCGAATTCGATCGCCCAATAAGGCTCCACCC
>JBEGMB010000201.1:0-2625 GCA_041183245.1 Bacteroidota bacterium | reverse complement strand
GGATTGCAAAATACAATCAGTTGTTGCGTATTGAAGAAGGTTTAGGCGCTTCTGCTATATACAAGGGAAGAACATTCAAATACATCAAGAAATAATTGAACATTGTACCGTTTTGATCGTTAAGATCAATAAGCTTGGAGAACGTTAAACCATACCATACCGAAAAATCGAAGAAAGAAGAAGTTGCTCATATGTTTGACAACATATCGGGACGTTACGACTTTTTGAATCATTTTTTCTCAATGGGAATAGATAAACGCTGGCGAAAAAAAGCCATTCGTTTGCTTAAACCATTTTCGCCAAAAACCATTCTTGATATTGCAACAGGTACTGGTGATTTTGCCATTGCAGCATTGAAATTGAATCCCACAAAAGTTACCGGAATTGATATTTCAAACGGAATGCTTGAAAAGGGACGAGAGAAAATCAAAAAGAACAAGCAGGATGACCGCATTGAGCTGTTGAATGGCGATAGTGAGAACATTCAATTTCCTGAAAATTCTTTCGATGCAATAACAGTAGGTTTTGGTGTACGTAATTTCGAAAACCTTGAAAAAGGTTTGGCTGAAATGCTTCGCGTATTGAAGCCGGGCGGACATGTGGCAATCATTGAATTTTCAAAACCAAAGAAATTCCCGATTAAACAATTGTTTGGGTTTTATTCCAAGCGTGTAATGCCATTTTTTGGCAAGAAGATCTCGAAAGACGCCCGTGCCTATACGTATTTGCCGGAATCGGTACAAGCGTTCCCTGAAGGTCAGGAAATGTATTCTATCCTTGAAAAAGTAGGGTATAAAGAGGTAAGGTTAATCCCCTTAAGTGGTGGAATTGCTACCATTTATATGGGTACAAAATAAAAATCCCTTATTTTCGTTTAAAATCCAGGTTGGGTAGCATGAAGAAGGGAGCAATTCTATTAGTTGTATTAATCAATGCCTTGATTTCTTTTGGTCAAAAGGAAAAGCCTACCAATTTGCCTAAATTTGACCAGCGAAAGTACCATTTCGGATTTTTGCTTTCGTTCAATTCAGCAACTTACTACATTGACCGTAAGGACGATTATACCTTCTCGGATTCGATTTTAAACATAAAGTTGGACAGACAGCCCGGATTTAATCTGAACATTGTGGCATCGTGGAATCCTTCGCCCAATTTGAATTTAAGGTTTACACCCGGACTGGATTTTCAGGAGCGCCAATTAAATTATCTGGTAAAGATTAATGATACAACCAGTAAATCGTACCTGAAAAAAGTTGAGTCAACTTACTTGACCTTTCCATTATTGCTAAAATTCAGAACAAACCGCATCAATAATTTTGCGGCTTATGCATTGGGTGGCGGATATTATGCCATGGACATGGCCAATAACAGGGATTTGGAGAACAACGGACCATTGGAACAGCTTACAGTAAAGACAAAGAAGTTTGATTATGGCTATACTGTTGGTGGAGGTTTTGATTTTTTCCTGATGTATTTCAAATTCGGAATTGAGTTGAAATTCAATGTAGGTATGCGTAATATTCTTGACCAGGACAATACCTATTTTGCCAATCCACTGGAGTCAATTAAGACGGGCAGCTGGACTTTTTCTTTTACCTTTGAAGGGTAAACATCCTTGGTAAAAAACATTCAAATACAAGTTCGCCCTGAAGTTGCGTATCATCCCGATGCACTACGTCAGCATGTCTTGAAAGAAACAAAAATTTCAGATAAAGAATTGTTTCATCTTGAAATTCGCAAGCGAAGTATTGATGCGCGCAGCAAGTATGTTAAAGTAAACCTTAGCATTGATTTGTATGTTGGTGAAGCATTCAAGGAAGAACAATTGGAGTTTCATTCGAAAAACGTGACCAATGCCAAGCCAGTGCACATTATTGGTGCCGGACCTGCAGGATTATTTGCAGCATTAAAACTTATTGAGCGCGGATTTAAACCGGTGATTTTTGAGCGCGGTAAAAATGTAAAGGAAAGAAGAAGAGATTTAGCGGAATTAACCAAAAACCATGTTGTGAATCCCGAGTCGAATTATTGTTTTGGCGAAGGGGGAGCAGGAACGTATAGTGATGGGAAATTGTATACCCGTTCCACCAAGCGCGGAAACGTTAGTGAGGTTTTGGAATGGTTGGTGTACCATGGAGCAGGACGTGAAATTCTTATTGAAGCACATCCGCATATTGGTACAAATAAATTGCCCGGAATTATTGAAAGCATTCGTAAAACAATAGTGGATAGTGGAGGAGAGATACATTTCAATAGCAAATTAACCGGAATAACATTATCGGGTAATAAACTATCCTCAATTCAGATCAATCATTCGCAACAAGAAAAATGTACCGATGTTATACTTGCAACCGGTCATTCTGCACGCGATATTTTTGAACTCTTGCATCATTCAGGTGTTCTTATCGAATACAAACCATATGCAATGGCGTTCGTGCAGAGCATCCCCAGCAATTGATTGATCAGATACAATACAAGTGTGATGTGCGTTATCCTGAATTGCCAGCGGCAGCATATAGCCTTGTAGAACAAGTGAACGGATTGGGTGTTTATTCGTTTTGCATGTGTCCTGGTGGAATTATTGCTCCCTGCGCAACTGCTCCCGGTGAAATTGTTACCAATGGC
>JBEGMB010000200.1:0-2778 GCA_041183245.1 Bacteroidota bacterium | reverse complement strand
TAATTACAGAGACCACCACCACCACCGGCAGCTAATAGTAAATTGTTCGCATTGCGGTAAACAAAGCTACCGCCACCGCCACCGGAACTATTTTGGGATTGACCACCAATTTGTAATTGACCCTGTTGTCCAACTACAATATAAATAGTTTCTCCTGGAGTAACCGTAAAGTCACCAGACATTAAGGCACCTAAACCTCCACCGGTATTTCCGCCTCCTTGCGCACCCGATGCTGAAATTGTAAGGGTTGTAACACCCGCCGGAACCGTGTAGCTTTGAACTGTGCCGGTGTAATTGAACGAAATAGTTTGCGCGTTGGCAAACGATGAAAATAGCCCAATCACCATCGTGAAGAGATAAATTCGTTTTTTAAGTAAATTTTTAATCATAATAATTTGTTTCTGTAAAGTTACACTTAATTGTGTCGCCAAAGTTTTTTTAAAATTTAGTAAGAATTCGTTCATTCCTGTACCTTTCTTTATCTTCGCATTATGGCCTTGAAATGGAAATCCCTAGTACCCACATTTTTAAAGGAGATATTCCGTTCCCTTAAGCAAAAAAAACGACAGGTGGCCTTGCTTAATCAGCAACAATCAGGACAGGGGTTAACGCAAGAAGAACTAAAACATTCGCTTTTAAGTGCAGGTATTCAATCAGGTGATCACCTCATGGTCCACGCCAGTTTGAGCAAGATGGGATTTATTGAAGGGGGCGCCGACACGGTAGTAGAAGTGCTTAAGGAAATGGTTGGTGCAGAAGGGTTGATTCTAATGCCAACTTCTCCCATTGCGCGATTGCAATTAGATTATGTGTCTTCCAATCCCTTGTTCGATGTTTACAATACCCCGTCGGCTATGGGTAAAGTCTCTGAAGTATTTAGAACCTCGGCTGGCGTCGTTAGGAGCTATCATCCCACGGAGCCAGTTGCAGCTTGGGGAGTGAAAGCGTACGAATACATTAAAGATCACACCAAGAAAAACACCCCGTACCATTGGGATTCACCGTATGGGAAACTCATTCAACACAATGGAAAAATTTTATACATCGGCGTGACACTCGACAATGCCGGTACGCATTTGCACACCTTGGAAGATTACTTAGATGTGGGGATTCCAGTTTATTATGCGCAAGAATTTAGGCTCCCTGTGCGTGACTATGAAGGCAAAGAATTAATTGTAACTACCAAAGTTCATAATCCAGAATACTCAATAAAACGCCGCTGTGATGAATTACTTCCCATGTTTTTACGTGAAGGGGTTTATCGTGAAGTATATATCGGGAAGGCTAAAACCTTGGTGTTTGATGCTAAAAAAATGTTTGAAGTGATGGTAAGTGCCTTCACTGATCGAGGAGTAACCATGTATAATCCCAATGGAAACGAATGAAGATTGCTATTACTTGGGATTATGAGCTGTTTTTTGGCGAACGCAGCGGTTCCGTGGAGCAATGCATGCTCGAACCAACGGATCGTTTGTTATCGCTCGCAGCTAAATACAAGATTCCATTTACCTTTTTTCCCGACGCGGGGTGTTTAATCAAGTTTGAGGAGCAAGCAGCGTGTCATGATGCGCTTCAATCGATTAAAAATCAAATCCAGTTGTGGGATTCCAAGGGGCATGAAACGGGCTTGCACATTCATCCACATTGGGAAAGGTCCAGTTGGAATGGTCAGCAATGGGAACATGATTTATCCTTCTATAAGTTGTCCGATTTTTCCAATGAAGAAGCCTCGGGTATAGTTGAACGCTATGCAAACTATATGAATTCCTTACTTTCTCAACCGATGCAAAGTTATCGGGCGGGAGGATGGTGTGCGCAACCTTTTGCTCCCGTAGCAGATGCGATGAAAAAAGTAGGGATTCACCTGGATTCTTCCCTATTTAAGGGAGGGAAGAATACCACCAAACCGTATGACTATGATTTTACGGCGACACCGGACCTATCGCATTGGAAATTCACGGAAGACCCTGCTGTATTGCATTCAGCTGGTATCTTTACGGAATTGCCCATAGCATCCATGAATTACTCGCCCTTGTTTTTCTGGAAACTCTTTGTGCTTGGACGCCTTAATCCGGGGCAACATAAACCCATTGGGAATGGACTTCCGGCAAAAGGTGGAGGATCGAAAAAAGAGTTGCTTACACGCTCGCACCGCTTGTGTGTCAGTGCGGATGGATATTTTTCAACACAACTGAATCGCGCGTTGCGTAAGGCAAAGCAAGCCAACGAAACATTTCTTGTCGTAATCGGTCATCCCAAGGCCTTAACACCATTTGGTTTGAAAACCTTGGAATCCTTTATCGCTAAACATAGTGGCGATCATGAATTTGTAACACTTTCCTCGGTCCTATGATTGTAGCTAATGTACAACTCGATAAGCAGCGTTGGGACCAGAGAGTCTTAGCGGAACAACCTGAAGGCTTCTTTTTCATGTTGAGTTGGTATTTGGATTCGGTAGCACCCGGTTGGGAAGGCTATGTGCTTGGTGATTATGAGGGCATTTATCCCATCGTGCCCCAGCAAAAGTTTGGGGTAAGTTATACGCACATGCCGTTTCTTACACGAAGCTTTTTTCCGATCGGGTTTGATGATACACAATCAGTGGCTCTTAAGCAATACCTTTCGAATCGTTTTTCCTATCTGCAGTTGGCAGGTGTGTCGTTAAATGAGGCTTATCATCAGCAAATACGAAAATATCAAGTGCTTGATTTAACAAGTTTCGATCGGTCTCAATGTTCTGAAAACCACCGGAGGCAGTATAAAAAAGCAGCCCAACAA
>JBEGMB010000199.1:0-6025 GCA_041183245.1 Bacteroidota bacterium | reverse complement strand
GATATAGGATGTTGAGCCATTTGGACTTACAAAATCCACATAGTACCTTTCCTTTGATCGTTTTACATTTAATGTATATGTTACCGTATCTTCTTGATAATTGCTTCCCACATAACTGGTGTTGTACGAAACCACATTATAGGTTCCTATATACTTCGAACGATAATCATGTAGCGGTTTGTTGCATGACACAATAATCCCAATCAAAGCAATAAAAAGAAGTGCGTTTTTCATAATTAATGAGCTTCTAACCAATTCGATGCAATTTCCATCTCAACTTCCATCGGTACAACCAAATGTACAGCTTTTTCCATGGCTTCTTTCACTAAAGTTTTCATTTCCTCTTGTTCCGTCACATGCACATCAAACAGCAGTTCATCGTGCACCTGTAAAATCATTTTTGATTTCAAGTCTTTTGTAGCCAAGGCCTTATCAACCGCGATCATTGCCATTTTAATAATATCAGCGGCAGAACCTTGGATCGGCGCATTGATCGCATTTCGTTCGGCATATCCCCGCACCATCGCATTGGCTGAATGAATATCTGGTAAGTAGCGACGGCGTTTCATAATGGTTTCTACATAACTGTGTTCTCGCGCAAAGGCAATGACATGGTCCATGTATGATTTAATGGTTCCAAACTGCTCAAAGTAGGCATCAATGATTCCCTTGGCTTCAGTTCTGGAGATTCCAAGATTTTGAGCTAATCCAAAAGCTGATTGTCCGTAAATAATACCAAAGTTAACTGCTTTCGCGGCGCTACGCTGTTCCCGTGTTACCGCTTCAATCGGAACCTTATAAACGGTTGCTGCCGTGGCGGCATGTATGTCTTGTCCTTCTTTGAATGCTTTAATCATTGACGGGTCTTCGCTGAGTGCCGCAATAATGCGTAATTCAATTTGCGAATAGTCAACGGACATGATTTGATATTCAGGGCTTCGAGGCACAAAGGCGCGTCTGATTTCTCTTCCCTTGGCCGTGCGAATTGGAATGTTTTGAAGGTTGGGGTTATTTGAGCTTAAACGTCCTGTAGCCGTTACGGTTTGCATGAAGCTCGTATGAATTCTTCCGTCGCTGGGACTGCATAATTCCGGCAGTGGGTCAACGTAGGTGCTCTTTAATTTTCTGAGCTGACGATATTCAAGAATTTTAGAAACTATTGGGTGATCTTGTTCGTGTTTTTGCAATACATCTTCTGATGTGGCATATTGTCCCGTCTTGGTTTTTTTTGCCTTAGTAGATATTTTTAAGTGGTCAAACAACACTTCGCCAAGCTGTTTGGGTGAATCCGGATTAAAAGGAACACCGGCCATTTCTATAATCTCTTCGTGCAATTTACCTAAGGTTTCTTCTAATTCGATTGAATAAGCTTTTAATGCGTGAACATCAATAGCAATGCCTTCTTCCTCCATGCTTCCAAGTACTCGAACCAAGGGCATTTCCATGTCATAGAACAAATGCTTTAGATGCGGTTTTTCAACCTCAGGGGCCAGAATCTCTTTTAATTGGAAGGTAATGTCTGCATCTTCACACGCATATTGATATATATCCTCGGCGCTTAGGTCTCCCATATTTCCCTGACCCTTCCCTTTTTTTCCTATTAAGGATTCAATGGAAATGGGTTTGTATCCTAAATATACCTCTGCCATAAAATCCATTCCTTGCTTGGCCTCTGGATTAATTAGGTATTGTGCAATCATGGTGTCAAACAATGGTCCTTGAATTACAATGTCATAGCGATGCAATACCTGAAGGTCATATTTCACATTATGCCCAATTTTTTCAATTCCTGTATGTTCGAAGAGGGGTTTGAACTCAGCAACAATGGCTTTGGCCTCATCATAATTTACAGGCGTTGGAACATAAAAAGCTTCTTTTGCTTTGTATGAAAATGAGAAGCCAACAAGGTCTGCACGCAAGGAGTCAATGCCTGTAGTTTCCGTATCAAAACAAATACTGGATTGTTCTAGTAATAATTCAAGTAATTCTGCGCGTTCTTGAGGAGTATGGATTAAGTGATAAGAAGGTTTTTCACTTTCCAAGGTTTTATATTCAGTCGCATCTTCGTTTCCAATCGGCTGAGTTAACTCTGCCGCATCAAAGAGCCCCAATTGATCGGTGTTAACCGCCCGGTTTGGTGTTATGGGAGTTGATGTAATTACTAATTCTTCTCCAAGGATTTTTTTAAGTAAGTTTCTAAATTCTAATGCCGTAAATAACGTGCGAATAGCATCCGCATTCGGCTCACAAATTTCTAAATGTTCTTCATCAAAGGGAACGGTCAAATCGATTAGAATTGTCGCTAGCATTTTTGATACGCGACCTTGGTCTGCATATTGAATTACATTTTCTTGTTGTTTCCCTTTTAATTCATGGGCATGCTCAATCAAGTTTTCAACGCTACCATATTTCGCAATGAGTAGCTTCGCTGTTTTTTCTCCAATCCCAGGTATTCCCGGAATGTTGTCTGAGGCATCCCCCCATAACCCAAGAATATCAATCACCTGAAGGGGATGTTCCACCTCAAATTTTTCGCACACCTCTTTTACCCCAAGAATCTCCGGGGGATTTCCTCCACGGCCAGGTTTGTATATGAACGATGTTTCGCTCACTAACTGCCCATAATCCTTGTCTGGAGTCATCATATACGTAGTATACCCGCGCTGTTCAGCAAGCTTTGCCATAGAACCGATGACATCATCCGCCTCATGCCCCGCAATTTCAATCATTGGTACATTGAATGCACGAACGATATCTTTTATGGGCTCTATCATTGAGCGGATATCTTCCGGCATTTCTTCGCGGTGCGCCTTATAAGCTTCGAATTCTGTTTGACGGTGTTCGCTTCCTCCTGGAGGGTCAAAAACTACGGCGAGATGTGTTGGTTTTTCTGTTTTAATCACATCGATTAACACATTGGTGAATCCGAACGCTGCACTCGTGTTTTGTCCTTTTGAGTTAACTCTCGGGTTTTTAGCAAATGCAAAATAGGCCCGATAAATTAATGCATACGCATCAAGCAGGAATAATTTCTTTGGGGTGTCTTTAGATAGCAAAACTTATACGTTACTGAGTTCAACAAAATGCTTGTAGAAATATGGAATGGTTTTTATCCCCATTCGATAATTGAAAAGCCCAAAGTGCTCATTGGGTGAATGAATCGCGTCGCTATCCAGCCCAAAGCCCATTAAGATTGTTTTCAACCCTAATTCTTGCTCAAACATCGCTATAATTGGAATACTTCCCCCACTACGCACAGGAATCGCTTCCTTACCAAAGGTTTCTTTGTAAGCCAATGCAGCAGCACGATACCCAATGGAATCCAGGGGGGTCACAGCGGCTTGTCCACCATGATGAGGGGTAACCTTTACGGTAACACTGGTGGGAGCGATACGCTCGAAATGGGTTTGAAATAGCTGAGTAATTTCCTCCGGATCTTGATTTGGAACCAATCGCATAGAAATCTTTGCAAAGGCTTGGGAAGCAATTACGGTTTTGGCTCCCTCCCCAATATACCCTCCCCAAATACCATTTACATCTAAGGTTGGACGGATAGAACCTCGTTCTGGCGTTGTATATCCTTTTTCTCCATAGGTGTCTGGAAGATTCAGCGCTTTTTTGTAGGCTTCTTCCGAAAACGGAGCTTGTGCCATGGCGTCTCGGTCGGCTCTTGAAATCTCCACTACGCTGTCGTAAAATCCTTCTACCGTTATTTTTCCGTTTTCATCATGCAGCGAAGCAATCATCTCACACAAGGCATTGATTGGGTTTTTTACACATCCTCCATATAACCCTGAGTGTAAATCTCTGTTTGGCCCGGTAACTTCCACCTCTACGTAACTTAATCCACGGAGACCGGTGGTAACAGAAGGTACATCGTTCGCAATCATTCCGGTATCCGATACAAGAATCACATCTGCTTTTAGTTTATCCTTATTTTCTTTAACAAAGTATCCTAAATGCTCACTTCCAATTTCTTCTTCTCCTTCAATCATGAATTTCACATTGCACGGAAGTTCGCCGCTTGATAGCATCGCCTCCACGGCTTTTACGTGCATATAAAATTGTCCTTTATCGTCACATGCACCGCGCGCAAAAATTGCGCCCTCTGGGTGAATTTCTGTTGTTTTAATTACGGGTTCAAATGCCGGACTGTGCCATAATTCAATGGGATCCGCCGGTTGAACATCGTAATGTCCATAAACCAAAACGGTCGGCAAGGAAGGGTTTATTATTTTTTGTCCGAAGACAATCGGATGTCCATTCGTAGGAATTACCTCTACATCATCCATCCCAATTTTTTTTAAATGCGCTGCAACTTCATCGGCACAGGCTAAAACACTTGTTGAATAGGCCGGGTCTGCAGAGATTGATGGGATGCGCAGTAAGGCCATTAGTTCATCCGTAAATCGCACTAAATGTTGGTCAATATAAGTAGTTGTTTTTGTCATATCGCGTATTAAAAATGGTTCAACGAAGATACAACTTTCGGAGGGTTTCCTATCAAAATACCCGTCCCAATCAACTGGTTCATGTAAAACTTATCAATATTTCATACCTTTAACCACGTTAAACACAGATGAAGGTAGTTGTAATTGGTGCTGGACTTTTTGGCTGTTGCTCGGCTATAGAATTAGCGAGAGCAGGCTTTCATGTAGTATTGCTTGATCGAGAAGATGATATTATGCAAAAAGCATCGCGGGTCAACCATAACCGCATCCATTTAGGATACCATTATCTGCGAAGTGTTGAAACTGCGGAACAAAGTATTGAAGGGCTACTTTCTTTTTTGTTTAATTATGGTAAGGCGGTAGAAAATCAATTCCCGAATTATTACGCGATTGCTAAAGAGGGAAGTAAAACTACGCCCGAAGAGTTTCTCGCATTTTGTAATAAGGTTGGGATCGGATATGATTTCGAGTATCCAACAGACACCTTTTTGAACCGAAACGCATTGGCTGCAAGTTTTAAAGTCCCAGAGCCTGTGTTTGATTACGAGATTTTAAAGCAAGAGGTTGGAAAGAGCCTTGTGAATTCTGGGGTTGATATTCGCTTGAATCAAGAAGTTCAAGGAATAACTAAAAAACCTGGAGGAGAATATGAACTAATTGTAAATCAGCGGGTAGAACATTTCGATGTGGTTATTAATGCCACCTATTCAGATTTCAATGAAATCAATCACGCGTTAGGGGTTCCGTTAAAGCCACTTTTATTTGAAAAAGTTATCATCCCTGAATTTGAATTTAAACACAATCCTTTTGGACTGACGATTATGGATGGTCCATTCTGCTCCGTAATGCCAAAAGGAAAACAATCGGACAAGTTTTTATTGTATCACGTTACCCACTCTGTTGAACAAGGAGTTCTTTCCGAATTACAACCGAACTTTAATCCAGATAATCCGTCACAAGAGGCTCTGATATACGACCATGCAACACACTACATGCCTTTTTTAGCGGATGTAAAGCGTACGAATCAATTCAAAACGATCCGTGTGGTGCATAAGAATTCAGACGATGCTAGGTTAACAGAATTATATATGTATGAGCAATTTGAGAATTATTTTGCCATTCTCTCAGGGAAAATATCAACGTGCATCCAGGTAGCCCTAGAGATTAAACATACCTTGCAACAGAAAAAAACAGAAAAAAGATTTAGAATATAATGGAACAATTGAAATTGCATTTAGGATGTGGTCCGAACGTTAAGGAAGGTTACGTAAACATAGATGGATATGTAACCGGAGAAGGAGTGGTAAATATGGATATCTTAAATTTAGGGTATCCTGACAACAGTGCGGATGAAATTCTGGCAGAGCATTTATTTGAGCATCTCCCCTTTAAAGACGAGGAACAACTATTCAAAGAATGCTACAGAGTACTTAAGCCGGGTGGCGCATTGATCGTAGAAACTCCAGACATGGAGTGGCTTTGTACAGCTTTCCTGCAAGCGAATGATGAATTTACAAGCTTTTATCAAGCCGGTGCAATCGATCATTATTTCGGACATGGTAAATCCTATGAAC
>JBEGMB010000198.1:0-8907 GCA_041183245.1 Bacteroidota bacterium | reverse complement strand
CTTCAACACTTACTTTACGCTCTTCTACAGCAATCCCCCAAGAACTGGCTAATTCAAGAATAGATCGTTTCGTGATTCCCCTTAGAATTGTATCTTGATCTTCTGATGGAGTAATTAGCGTATCATTAATTTGGAAAACAATGTTCATTGTTCCAGATTCCTCAATGAATTTATGCTCCTTGGCATCTGTCCATACCAATTGGTGAAAATTATGATCTTGCGCTTGTTTTGCAGGATATAAACTTGCACCGTAGTTCCCTGCAGCTTTAGCGCGTCCTACCCCACCTTGTGCAGCACGCGTATAGTATGATTCAATTTTCACACGCACCGGCTCTGAATAATAATTTCCAACGGGGGAAAGTAATATCATGAACTTGTAGGTATCCGAAGGTTTAATACCTACCCAAGTATCTGTAGCAAACATAAATGGCCGGATATACAAGGAATAACCTGGTTTGTTTGGAACCCAACTTGAATCAATTGAGACAAGTTTTCTGATGCATTCTACAAATAACGCTTCTGGCACTTCTGGCATGCACATGCGAATTGCCGACTCATTAAATCGCTTTGCATTCATGTCTGGACGAAAAATAGAAAGTCTTCCATCCTCATGTTTGTAGGCTTTTAACCCTTCAAAAATGCTTTGACCGTAATGAATAGCTGACATTGCAGGATGCATCGGGATGTCTTGAAAAGGCATGATTTTGGGGTCTTGCCAATGTCCATCTGCATATTCCATTAAAAACATATGGTC
Source organism: Bacteroidota bacterium (assembly GCA_041183245.1). GTDB lineage: Bacteria > Bacteroidota > Bacteroidia > Flavobacteriales_D > Crocinitomicaceae > UBA952. Next base: position 8,153 of record JBEGMB010000198.1, on the reverse strand, counting down.
AGTAAACACGCGTCCAAAAGGAAGGTTATCCCAATCCACACGGTTTATTGCAGAATCTTTGCATTGCTCCACTGAAATCGTAAGTTCCGATATTGCCATCCTTCAAAAATTGAATGCGAATATACGCCGAATTAATATGGCGAACAACTAATTTTAAGTGAGACAAGGTAATAAATGTTACATTTACTCGTCTTTTCACCCATGCAAAAAAATCCGTTAGACATTCTATACACCTATTGGGGCTTCACAGCATTCCGTCCAACACAGGAACCGATAATTCAAGCAGCTTTAGACAATAGGGATGTTCTTGCATTACTTCCTACAGGAGGAGGAAAATCAATTTGCTTTCAGGTTCCGGGTTTAGTTAAAGGTGGCCTTACCCTTGTTATATCACCGCTTATTGCACTCATGGATGACCAAGTAAAGTCATTAAAATCCAAAGGCATTAGGGCTTCCGCCGTAACCAGTGCTATGGGTTTTAGAGAAATTGATATCCTATTGAATAATGCCGCACTTGGCGCATTCGACTTTCTTTATGTCTCTCCAGAACGCATACAAACGCCCCTTTTTAAAGAACGATTTAAGCAAATGCCTATCAACTTAATCGTGGTTGATGAAGCGCATTGCATTTCCGAATGGGGACATGATTTTCGCCCGTCCTATTTAAATATTCAGAGTTTACGCGACGCTAGACCAACAATACCCATCATGGCCCTAACGGCGACAGCAACCCAACGTGTCAAAGACGATATAATTGAGGCTTTATCTCTGAATAATCCCTACATCCATGAAGTTAGTTTTTATCGGGAAAATTTAAGTTATGAAGTAGTTCGAACACCCAATAAAATGGGAAGTATTATTGCCTATTGCAATGGTAAGGATCACATGACCGGTATTGTATATTGTTCCACGCGTAAAGCGGTTAAAGAATTAGCCAAAGTGTTTATGTCGAATAAACTCTATGCCAGTATGTATCACGGCGGGATGAGCCCTGAAGAACGGAATACTTCACTAAATCAATGGATGGCTGGAATTACCCCGATTATGATTGCTACCAATGCATTTGGTATGGGAATAGATAAACCGAATGTACGTTATGTGCTTCATTATGATTTCCCAGAAAACTTGGAATCTTATGTGCAAGAGGCCGGGCGTGGTGGCAGAGACGGACTCCAAGCACGTTCGATTGTGTTTATTGATGGGACAGAAACGGAGTCATACAACAAAAGATTCCAATTAAAGTTTCCGCCAATTGAACAAATTAAATCATGTTATGAGCACCTGTTGAGTCATTTAAGAATTGCCATCGGATCCGGAAAAAATGAAACGTATCCAATTGACCTCAACCTGCTTGCTAATGAACTTTCAATCAGTTACATTGAAGTGTATAACGTCATTAAAATTCTTGAATTAAATCAAGAACTTCATTTCAATGAATCCAGCTTCCAAGCGCCCAGGGTTAGGCTGTTAGTACACGGGCTGGATTTATATAATTTCCAAATAAAATATCCAGAAACGCACCCGGTTATACAAATAATTGAACGGATTACAGGCCAAGATGAGTTGCATGCGGCGGTGTTCCAAGGAAACAAAGCAGCAAGTATTTTGAAAATCACTGAACAACGGCTCAATGAACTACTAACATTTCTCGATTTGAATGGCATTATTGAATATTCACCTGCAATACACCTTCCAACAGTGACTTTTCTCAATGAACGAAGACCAGATGATTATTTCCAATTATCGTATGAATCCTATACAAAACGAAAAGAATTAGCCCAATTAAAACTTGATTCCGTTAACTCATACCTCAGTTCAACAAGTTGTCGGTCACAAAACATTTTGGCGTATTTCGGACAAGAATCCGAACGGTGTATGGTATGCGATGTTTGTCAGAAAGAAAATATTCCAATTGAGCGAACTGAAGCTTTTATACTTGAAGCCTTAACTATTCCGCTCGGATACTTAGAATTAATCGAACGAATCCCTTTGCCTGAAGAGGATTTAAAGCGTGTGATTCGAGACATGCAATTAACTCAGAAAATCCAACTTATCGACGGAAAATTCTACCGTTAAGTAATATCCTTTTCATGCATAACTTGTTCCCTAGAATTCTTGGGCCGGAATCGCTCATGCCCCTAATTTTTTTCGCATTCTTTATTGGTCATGATGTGATACCTTCACAAACACTGTCTTGGCCATTGGAAATGCTAGTCTGCTTGTTAATAATAAGTGTGAGCATATATTTTAAGTTTAAGAGCCGCAGTATTGCATTTCTTATTAGTATTGCTTGCTTTCATATGTTACTGGGTGTGTTTGCACAAGAAACTAATCCTGAAATTCCAAAGAAATCAAACCACGTTTTTCTTATTCGTGAAATCAACGAAGGTAAAAACAAGCGAATAAAAGCAATAGCAGTGTTACATCGAATTCACCACCGTTCAATATATTCAATAAAAGAGAAAACCATATGTTATTTTGATACAGCTACAGATATCCATCGCGGGGACCTAATCTTCACAGCATCTCCCATTGAAGCTATAGTGAATAGCGAAAACCCCGGAAGCTTTGATATGGAAAATTACTATTCGACCAAAGGAATTCATACGCAATGTAATATCGGAAACGCTTACATATTAATTGGACACTTAAGGTCATGGGATGATTGGATGTTGGAGTTAAGGGAATGGTTTAACAGGTCATTCAAACATCATCTGCGGGGCGAAGAACTCGGCTTAGCAAAAGCACTATTATTAGGAAACACAACGGAAGTGAGCGATGAAACTAAAAAATCGTTTGCTGCAACCGGTGCGATACATGTTCTTGCTGTTTCAGGGATGCACATTGCGTTATTTGCAGAATTAATACTCTGGAGCTTCGGACTATTACCCCGAATTATACGCAAATCTTGGGCGATTTGGTTTGCACTCATTATACTTTGGACTTATGCGGGGTTAACGGGATTCTCCCCTTCTGTTATTCGTGCGGTAACTATGTTCAGCCTAGTAAACCTCGGAAAAGTATTTCAACGCACCGGAAATCCGAATTACATCTTACTCTGGTGTGGATTTTTAATGTACCTATTCGACCCCGCATGCATTTACGACATTGGTTTCCAATTATCCTTTGCAGCTGTTTTTGGCATTCAAACCTATAAAGAACGAATTGCATCATGTTGGACTCCCAAGTCCAAACTCTTTAACTTTGTTTGGGAACATTCATCCGTGGCTTTAGCCGCACAATTATTTACCGTTCCTCTTATACTTTATTATTTCCATAGTTTTCCCAATTATTTCCTGATTGCAAATCTTGGAATAGTGGTCCTATCGGGTATCGCCATGTATCTTGGTTTTGCGTTCCTTTTATTAAGCTGGATTCCTCTTATTGGCAGTTTATTAGGATATATATTCAGTATTTCTCTTCTACTTATGAACGTGTTTATTGGTTGTATTGCCGAGATTCCAGGGGCTGTGGAAGGAGGATTTTCCTTGCATTTATGGGCACTTGTGTGTGTCTTTATTGTCCTTTTATGGATACTTCACAGTATAGCACCTTTATGGCAAAAATGCGCGGTAGGTTTAATCGTATTGACAGGACTTAGTTATAACCGATATACATACCAAATGGAATCGCACCTAATGATTTTACAGGCAAAACAACCGATTTTGCTGTATAAGCGAAAAACTCATGTCACCCTATTCTGTAGTGCAATTAACAGCTCCAACAGCAGGAAGCGTATACTGTCCGATTATCAAAAAATCTATCCATTTAAAACCATGGAAACACACGTATTAAAGAATAATTCGACGATAAAAGTCAAGGACAGCGAAATCCAAGTATACGCAAACCACTTGACGGTCCGTGGTAAGGCCTATTATCGGATTGACTTTAAATCCAATCGAAATTGGATACTGAAAACAGCATCTAAAAAAGCGCAATTAATTAGTGCCGGAAGTAAGCTGGCTTATTAGTTACCTGCTCCAGTCATAGTAAGAATGTAACTAACCGCTTTAGCAGCATTTACAAATCCGCCAGTAATACAAACTTGATTCATTTTAAGTTTCTTTTTACTTCCTGGCACAGTAACTTTCTTCTTGTACGGTGTTGTTGTTTTCATCAATACCTCTTTTACTTGCACAGCTGTCAGGGTTGGGAAATAACTTCTTATTAACGCAGCAACACCCGCAGTAGCCGGACATGCCATAGATGTACCTGATGCGTCTTCATATTTACCATCTGGAACTGTAGAATATATATCAACCCCTGGTGCAAAAAAATCTACAGTGGTCGCTCCGTAATTTGAAAAGTCTGCCAATATTTTTTTAGGCTTACGAGAGACACTTGAAGCGCCCACGTCAATCCAATTCGGGAAAGTAGTTCCTGACTTAGCAATGCGTGTAGGATATGAATCCTCAATATCTTTGTCTTTCGCATCGTTTCCTGCTGCATGAATTAGCAACACGTCATGATCCATGGCATACTTAACAGCTTCATCCACATATTCCTTGTGAAGAACGTAGTATTTTCCGAAAGACATATTAATTACTTTGGCTCCGTTGTCAACGGCATAACGAATCGCATTGGCTACATCCTTGTCACGCTCATCTCCATTAGGTACTGCGCGAAGCACCATGATTCTTGCATTATTAGCTACCCCATCGATACCTATGCCATTTCCTCTCATCCCAGCAATGATTCCAGATACATGGGTTCCATGCATGGCATCCGGTCCCTCATAGCGGTTACAACCATAATACCGTTGAGATAAGTTATTGGGGTCATCCCCTACCACAACTGCCCTAACGCTATCGGCATCAATAGCTGCCATTTTAACCTGCCCTTCAAACATCGTGAGTGCGCCAGAAACCTCATGTTCTAATTGTTCAGGTGTCATTGAAATGAAAAATAATTTGCTTCGGCTTTGAATCGCCTTTTCTCTATCATTTTGTGGAACATAATTCTTAATCGTTTCTTTCGAAAACACGCCACCGGATGCATCTTTAACATGCTGAATAAAATCGGCAAACATTTTAATGCCCTGATAAGACGCAGCATTCTTCGCAACCTCTTCATCGTATTTTTTCTTCATCGTTTGATACGCTTCAAAACGTGCTTTATCCGCCTCAGGAACTTCATCAGCGCGTTTCGAGCCAAAATATTTACGTTCAATAAACACCAATCGTTTTAATTCGGATGCTTCATCTTCAATATCCTCGCTCGCTCCACCAAGAAAAGACCATCCATTTACATCATCCACATAGCCATTATTGTCATCGTCTTTACCATTTCCTGGAATTTCATCTTCATTAACCCATATTACATCTTTCAAATCCTCGTGATCGGTCTCGACACCACTATCAATTACTGCAACAATAACAGGAATTGACTTTTTTCCAGTAAGAATTTCATAGGCCTCATTGGCCGCGGTTCCGTAAACTTTATCTTTTTTAGGACTTTTCAAATACCAATTTATTTCCTCTTTGGGTTGCGCAAAACCAAGTGAACTAGTTAATAGAATTGCACTAAAAATGCTAAGTAATGTTTTCATTGAAATTTATATTAGGTGGCGAAGTTAATAAAATCCTATAATTAATTTTGATGCCAATATAAAGGATATTTAATCCAATAAAGCCAACAATTATCTTAAATTTGTATCGAAAAAAAATCAAACAATGATACAAGAAACACAATGCTTAATCATCGGTTCTGGTCCTGCAGGTTACACCGCAGCAATTTATGCAGCGCGCGCAGACATGAAACCGTTAATGTATGAAGGTCTTCAACCTGGAGGACAATTAACCACCACAAATGAAGTAGAGAATTTCCCAGGATATCCTCAAGGAATTAGTGGACCCGAAATGATGGTTCAATTGAGAGAACAAGCCCTTCGTTTTGAAACGGATGTCCGTTCAGGATTCATCACGAAAGTAGATTTTTCAGGTGGGATCCATAAATGTTGGGCTGATGATGGCACAGAAATCCACGCTAAAACAGTGATTATTGCAACTGGAGCTTCAGCAAAATATCTTGGACTTGAAAGCGAGCAAAAATATCTTCAAACGGGTGGTGGTGTATCTGCATGTGCCGTATGTGATGGGTTTTTCTATCGCGGACAAGAAACAGTAATTGTTGGTGCTGGAGATTCAGCATGTGAAGAAGCACATTATTTATCAAAACTTTGCACCAAGGTTACCATGTTAGTGCGAAAAGACGAATTCCGAGCATCCAAAATAATGGCGGAACGTGTCAAAAATACGCCTAACATTGAAATCCTATTTAATACAGAAACCGATGAGGTCTTAGGTGATGGGCAACTTGTGACCGGAGTACGCGTAAAAAATTCGGTAACCGGTGAATTAAAGGAAATTCCATGCACTGGATTTTTTGTTGCGATAGGTCATAAACCGAATACCGATATTTTCAAAGATTTTATTCATCTGGATGAAACGGGATATATCAAATATGAGCAATTAGGAACTTCTAAAACGAATGTTTCTGGGGTTTTTGTTGCAGGAGATGCAGCCGATAAAACTTACCGTCAAGCCATTACTGCTGCCGGTACCGGGTGCATGGCGGCCTTGGATGCGGAACGCTACTTGGCAAGTCAGCACTAGGATTTAACTAATCACATGATTAAAGGGACAGCAATGCTGTCCTTTTTCATTTCAACCCGGTTGATTTTTCGAATAAAAATCACACCTTTTTGTGCAATTAATTCAAATTATAGTATGGCTTATCCAACGAAAAAAGTAAATTTGCTCGCGAATAAAACTAAACATCCGAAATCATGGATACAAGTTCAAACATAAACTACCTACCGCTGCTTATGCAAGTTGCTGTAGCAGCAGGTTTTGTGGTTTTCACTTTAGTGGCAACCCATTTGTTAAGCCCACGAGTAAAAACCAAACGTAAAGAAGAGAATTTTGAGTGCGGAATTGAATCGCAAGGCAATGCCAGATTTCCAGTATCAATTCGGTATTTCATGACGGCAATTCTGTTTGTTTTATTCGATGTAGAAGTGATTTTCTTTTACCCCTACGCAGTTAATTTTCATCAACTAAAACTAGAAGGGCTTTTAGCTGTTGTATTGTTTGTAGCCTTCTTTTTGGTAGGCTTTATTTACGTTCGTAAAAAAGGAGCATTAGAATGGGAAAAATAGAAGACTTAGAAGTAATTAATGGTGAAGGGTATCAACTTACAACCCTTGACAAAGCAGTTGCCTTAGCGCGATCAAATTCAGTTTGGCCGCTTCCGTTTGCAACCTCATGCTGCGGTATCGAATTCATGGCCACCATGGGATCTACTTACGATTTATCTCGATTTGGAATGGAGCGAATGAGCTTTACTCCCCGACAATCCGACCTCTTAATTGTTGCAGGTACTATTTCTAAAAAATTAGCGCCGGTACTGCAAAAAGTATATGAGCAAATGGCAGAACCAAAATGGGTGCTTTCTGTTGGTGCATGTGCTTCGTCGGGTGGTATTTTCGATACGTACAGTGTACTACAAGGCATTGATCGAATTATTCCAGTAGACGTTTACGTGCCTGGTTGTCCTCCAAGACCAGAGCAGATTATCGACGGTGTAATGAACATTCACAGACTCGTCAAACATGAACCCATGCGCAGACGCTACAGCGAGGAATACCGTCATTTATTAGGGAATTATGAAATCGAAGTAACCAATGCCGACAATGACAAATAACACACTACTTGATGCGTTGCAAGTCCAACTTGGATCCAAGATTATCACTTCAGAAGTGCTTTATGACACCCTTGTTATTGAAATCTCACCTTCTGAAGCGTTTGACGTAGTTGAACTTTTAAAGAACGACGCTACGCTTTCTTTTAATTTTTTAACCTTGATCGGCGCTGTTCATTATCCGGAAGAAAAAGGAAGAGAATTATGCGTGGTATATCATTTGCACAGTTGGAAAAATGCCATTCGTCTTCGCATCAAATCATACCTTTCTCAAGAGAATCCAAGCATTAAGAGTTTAACCCCCTTATTTGATGGGGCCAACTGGCAGGAACGAGAAACATTTGATTTTTTCGGAATTCAATTTGAAGGACATCCGAACATGACGCGAATACTGAACATGGAGGAGATGGATTACCACCCCATGTTAAAACAGTATCATCTTGAAGATGGAA
>JBEGMB010000197.1:0-8154 GCA_041183245.1 Bacteroidota bacterium | reverse complement strand
CCATAACTGCCATTCCGTGTTTTTGCTCTTCTGCTAACTGGTTATTAGCTGCACCTGAAATAATGCTGCACGATAAGCGAGCCAGGGTATCATCGTTTATGGTAGCCCCCATTGCGCATGGTGCATAAATATCCATCGGTACATCATATATATCACCGGGAGCAACAACTGTCGCACCATAGGTATCCGCTACGTTTCTTAAGGTAGCTTCATGAATATCCGTTATAAAAACCTTAGCGCCTTCCGATGTTAAATGTTTCGCCAAATATTGACCAACATGCCCTACACCCTGAACAGCAACTGTCTTTCCTTCCAAGCTATCGGTTCCAAATTGCATCTTTGCACATGCTTTCATCCCCATGAAGACACCATATGCAGTTACTGGAGATGGATCGCCGCTTTTACCGGGTAAACCAACGACATGATTTGTTTCTTTACTGACATGAACCATATCCTCTGGAGAAATCCCCATATCTTCTGCGGTAATATATTTTCCAGATAGGCTATTAACAAATTGACCAAACCTTCTTAACAAGGCTTCAGACTTCATAGTTCGGGAATCACCAATAATCACGGCTTTACCTCCCCCTAAATCCAATCCAGAAATGGAGTTCTTGTAAGTCATACCGCGGGATAAGCGCAATACATCATTCAATGCATCCGCTTCATTGTTATACATCCACATACGCGTTCCTCCAAGTGCTGGTCCAAGAACAGTATTGTGTATAGAGATTATTGCTTTAAGTCCTGTTTTAGCATCATTACAAAAAAGCACTTGTTCGTGCCCCATTTTTGTTAGTTGAACCAAAATACCATCAACGTTAGTTGATGTTGAAATTGAGTTGGTTGTATTCATGCCTTAAAATTGAATTAGAAACGTTTATTTAAATAGTACCTTTGTACCAGTTTCGACGGCAAAAATAGAAAATAAATCCCATGAAGTCTCTACGGAGTTTGAACAAATATTTTATCACCTACAAATGGCGATTCCTATTAGGAATCCTCTTTACGGTCATTAGTAATTACTTTGCAGTTAAAATGCCTAAGTATGTGCAAGTTTCAATCGACGGTTTGCAAAAAACTGGCGCAAGTACCCAATTAAACGACGCGCTGTGGTTGTCCTTTAAGATTGGAGGACTATATTTATTACTTTCTGCTACCAAAGGATTTTTTCTGTTCTTGATGCGTCAAACCATCATTGTCATGTCACGCTGGATTGAATTCGATTTAAAGCAAGCCATTTACACGCATTACCAAACCTTGGATACCGATTTTTACAAACGAAATCGCATTGGTGACTTAATGAACCGAATCTCGGAAGATGTTGGTCAAGTACGCATGTATCTTGGACCAGGTGTGATGTATACCATTAACCTACTGGTTCTTACTATTTTCAGCTTATATCAAATGGCACAAATCAGTGGAAAACTCACACTCTTCGCGCTTATCCCATTACCATTCATGTCCTTAATTATTTATAAAGTATCCAACAAAATCAACAAGGCAAGTAAAAGTGTCCAAGAAGAGCAATCCCATATATCAACCCTCGCACAAGAAACATTTTCTGGTATTCGCTTAATTAAAGCGTACAGCCAGTTTGGTCCAAGCAGTGACCGAATGGAGCGTGCAGCGAATTCATACCGAGAAAAAAGCATGAAACTCGTTTTAATTAACGCCTTATTTATGCCAACCATTATGTTACTTATTGGATTAAGCACCTTGCTTGTAATCTATGTTGGTGGGTTATTGACGGAAACGCATCAGCTTAGCTTGGGAGGAATTGTAGCGTTCATTTTTTACGTCAACAATTTAACTTGGCCATTCGTTTCCATCGGTTGGGTAACTTCCATTATACAGCGCGCAGAGGCTTCACAACAACGCATAAACGAGTTTTTAAATACAAAGCCGAGCATTGTCAATCCAAACGAAGAGGCCTTCGACTTACGCGGTGATATTGAGTTCAAACATGTGAGTTTTACGTATTCAAATACGGGGATAAAGGCCCTTAACGACGTGAATTTTGTGATTAAATCAGGCCAGCATTTGGGAATCTTAGGTAAAACGGGAAGTGGAAAATCAAGCATATTGAACTTAATCGGACGACAATTTGATCCCAATGAAGGGGTTATACACATCAACCAAAAAGCACTTAACACGATTAATTTAAAGGATTATCGCTCGCAAATTGCCGTAGTTCCGCAAGATGTGTTTTTGTTTTCAGATACCATTAGAAATAACGTGGCCTTTGGAGCACATGAGCACGTTACAGATGAAGCAATTATTAGTGCGCTTACCCGATCGCATGTATGGCATAACATAGAAGAATTTCCGGACCGATTGGATACTCAACTTGGAGAACTTGGCGTTAATTTAAGTGGCGGACAAAAACAGCGAATCAGCATTGCCCGAGCCTTGATTAGAAACCCAAAGTTATTACTCATGGATGACTGCCTTTCCGCAGTTGATACGGAGACTGAAGAGATTATCCTGAATGAACTGCGCTTACTCCCCCAAGCTCCCAGTATTGTCATGGTAAGCCATCGAATCTCAACCTTACGGAATTGTGAACAAATCATTGTCTTGGAAAATGGAGAAATCTTGGAGATGGGAAGTCCAGAAGAACTAATGAAGCTGAAAGGAGCGTACTATGAAACGTACCTTCAACAGTTAAACGAAGATCAGGCTTAAGGGAATGAAACGCATTGGATTAATTTCAGATACTCACGGCTATCTGGGCGCTGATGTCTGCACTTACTTAGCGGATGTCGATGAAATTTGGCACGCAGGAGACATTGGAACCTTGGCTGTATTAGATAAAATCCGAGCAATGAAACCGTGCCGGGTGGTATACGGAAATATAGATGGGGCAACACTCAGAAATGAAACTAAGGTTTTGGAATGCTTTGAAATCGAAGGACTCAAAGTCTGTATTACGCACATTGCGGGTCGTCCCGAAAAATTAGCAGATTCCATCAAAGAACTTATATCGCAAGAAAAACCTGGCCTATTCATTTGCGGGCATTCACACATTACCTTAGTTAAATATGTTAAGGAACGAAACCTCCTATGGATGAATCCGGGCGCTTGTGGCATAAAAGGATTTCACAAGGCACGAACCCTACTTAGATTTACTATTGAAATGGGGAAATGTAAAGACCTGGAATTGATTGAATTAAATCGTTATCCTTCCCATGATGACAACCATGCACTAGCCGAATAAGCATACTGCTCGCCCGACTCCATTTGCTTAACAATTACGATTCCTTTTTGACGTTCCTCTTCTCCGTAAAACAAAACCCACTTCACTCCTTTATCGTTGGCATATTTGAGTTGTTTTTGCAACTTGGCTTGCGAAGGATAAACCTCCGCAACCTTACCCAAATCTCTTACGGCATTTGCCCAAATGGCACATTGATCCGCCTCTTCTTCCGAAAAATTCAAAAACAATATGTCTGGCCCACTGCTTAAATCAGCAGGGAACAAGCCGAGGGTTTCCATAATGTCATAAATGCGATCAGCTCCAAATGAAATTCCGACGCCTGATAAGCCTTTAACACCGAACAGTCCTGTTAAATCATCGTATCTTCCACCACCGCAAATACTACCCATCTCTACCTCATGCGCTTTCACTTCAATAATCGCTCCGGTGTAATAATTCAAACCACGCGCTAATGTAACATCTAATTCTAATTGTCCTTTTTTCAAGGGATTCTCTTTGAACTTACTGTGAATATAGCTCAACTCCTCCAAGCCTTTCATGCCGATTTCGCTCTGCGAAAGAAACGTAGAAAGAAAAGAAATTCGCTCTTCAAAGGAACCCTTTAATTGAAACAACGGTTTGATTGAATCCACCAACGACGAATCGAATCCTTTATCCATTAACTCTTTAATAACGCCATCTTCACCGATTTTATCCAACTTATCCAACGCTACAGTAAGTTGAATCAATTGGTCTGAAGCATTGCATACTTCGGCGATTCCACTTAGCACTTTTCGATTGTTCAGTTTAATGGTAAATCCGGGTAATTTTAGGGTGCTCAGCACCTGATCAATCACTTGAATAAGTTCCACTTCATTGCGTAAGGAATCGCTACCAACCACATCCCCATCGCATTGATAAAACTCTTGATAACGTCCGTGTTGCGGACGATCGGCTCTCCATACGGGCTGAATTTGATACCGCTTGAATGGAAAACTAAGTTCGTTTTGATGCTGAACTACAAAGCGTGCAAAGGGTACGGTAAGGTCGTAGCGCAAGGCTTTTTCCGAAAGTGAATTCGCAAACCGAGGCAGGTTATCTGCAGCAAGGGCTTCTAAATCTGCTTTACGTACTTTTTCCCCAGAATTTAGGATGCGAAAAATCAAACGATCTCCTTCATCGCCATATTTACCCATCAAGGTAGTCGACAATTCAAAACTGGGAGTTTCAATGGGTTGATAACCAAACCTTTGAAAGGCATCTGCAATCGTCGAGAAAATCAACTTACGTTTAAGTACATCATTCGGAAGGAAATCTCTTGTACCTTTTGGAATTGCTGGTTTTTGACTCATAGTGTTTTTTCTCTGTATAAATCTAACATCATGCCATCGGATAAGCCCATTTTCGGTACATAAATTTGATCCAACCCAAGGGATTGCATCATTTTGATATAGATTTCCATGGCTGGACCTATGACATCTGCACGGTCTGGTTTAATCTTGAATTGATAAATTCTTTCCTCAATGCTGAGCGGCTCCAATTGCGCTTGCAGCGTTTTCATTTCCGATAAATCTACCGGAGTTTTATCTTGTTTACCAAGTAATTTGTGTACGCTATTAATTGTTCCGCCTGAACCAAAAACACGGGCTGGCTTCAACGGCAATATTTCCGATGCCAACCAGTCATGCACTTCATTCCAAGATTTTTTGGAAACCTTGTTTTTCAACAGTCGAACACTGCCGATTTGAAAGGACTTTGCTGCATGTACCTTGTTGTCTTGAAACAAGGTGATTTCCGTACTGCCCCCACCAACATCAATCAGAACGTAGTTCATTTTCAAATCAGGAATTAACTGAAAGGTAAGATACACTAATTCTGCCTCTTCCTTACCCGTAATCACTTCCAGTGTGATTCCAGTTTCTTTCTTTACGCGTTGAATAATTTTCTTTGCGTTGGAACTATCTCGCATGGCTGAAGTAGCTACAGCACGATAATCTGAAACGCCATAAAAATCCAGGTAATTCTTAAAAATGCGCATTCCTTCAATGAATTTCTCGATTTTCTCATCGGAAATTTTTCCTTTTTCAAACACCTCCTCACCCAAGCGAACTGGCAGTCGCAAGTACGCTACCTTTGAATAATGCCATATTCCAACGGGTTTAGTGACTTCTCCCACCAAAACACGCATCGCATTAGAACCCACATCGATTGCACCAAGTTTCATGAATACAAAAGTAGAAAACCTTATCTTTGTGGCGCTAAAAATCAGTGAAAAAGACAAGCTTAATATTTGAAAACAGTGAAGAGCCCATGGCAGGAGGCTTTTTATTATCCGATCCGTTTCAAGGCGACCCATTTTTTGAGCGGTCGGTAGTGTATATATGTCAGCATGATGCGGAAGGAACCTTTGGATTTGTGCTTAACAACCCCTTGGCCTTAAATCTACATGACATCATTGAGCGTCAAGACTTAAAAGATCATGCCTTATTTATTGGTGGACCCGTTGCAAAAAACCAACTCTTTTTTCTTCACAACCTAGGAGATACTATTTCAAATTCTTTGCCTTGTGGTGAGGGCATTTATTTCAGTGGGGACTTTGATTCACTTGCAGAATATTTAGATGCAAACGGCTACGATGCCATTCAGCTTAAATTTTTCGTTGGATATAGTGGATGGGATGAAAATCAACTTGAGGAAGAAATAAAAGAACATAGCTGGATCGCTGCGAACAACATACCTTTGAGTTTCGTGTTTGAAGAAAACCATAAAAACCTTTGGAAAGCCTGTATGGAACTTCAGGGATCAAAATTCAAAATGATTGCCAATTTCCCAAAAAATCCGAACGAAAATTAGGCGCAAATGCGTAAATCTTAGATTTTAAGTGTACCTTTGCACCCTTGAAATACGGTCGACGTTCGGAATCCGATCAATTATTTAACCCTTTCAATGGCCGAACACATTGAAATACAAACATTTATAGCCATATGGCAAAATCTAACAAAAAAGAAATCGCGTCGCACGGAAGTGCAGATTTCGACTGGGAAGCGTTATCCTTAGACGGATATACCCAAATTCAACGTTCTGAGTTATCAGACAAGTATGAGAAAACCTTAACTTCAATCAATGAGAAAGAAGTAATTCAAGGTACTGTTGAAATGATTACCAAAAAAGAAGTAATCGTAAACATCGGATACAAATCAGAAGGTGTTGTTGCTGCGAATGAGTTCCGTTACAATCCGGACTTAAAAGTTGGAGACACCGTCGATGTGTACGTTGAAGTACAAGAAGACAAAACAGGTCAGTTGATTGTATCTCACCGTACAGCGCGCATGCACAGTGCATGGATTCGTGTGAACGACGTTTTACGCAGTGGTGAAATCATTACTGGATATGTTAAATGCCGTACCAAAGGTGGTTTAATCGTAGACGTATTTGGAATTGAGGCATTCTTACCTGGTTCTCAAATCGATGTGAAACCTATCCGTGATTACGATGTATATGTTGGTAAGAACATGGAATTCAAGGTGGTGAAAATCAACGAAGAATTTAGAAATGTTGTTGTTTCTCATAAAGCGCTTATTGAAGCTGAAATTGAAGAACAGAAAAAACAAATAATCTCTGGTCTTGAAAAAGGACAAGTATTAGAAGGTGTTGTTAAAAACATCACTTCATACGGAGTATTCATCGACCTTGGTGGTGTAGACGGATTAATTCACATTACAGACCTATCTTGGGGTCGCGTGAACCATCCAGAAGAATTACTAGAGCTTGACCAAAAAATCAACGTAGTAATCCTTGATTTTGATGATGACAAAAAACGAATTGCTTTAGGATTGAAACAACTTCAACCACATCCATGGGATTCACTTGACGTGAACTTAAATGTTGGGGATAAAGTTTCTGGTAAAGTGGTGGTTATGGCTGACTACGGTGCGTTTATTGAAATCGCAGCAGGTGTTGAAGGTTTAATTCACGTTTCAGAAATGTCTTGGTCTCAACACTTACGTAGCGCACAAGATTTCATGAAAATTGGAGATGCTGTTGAGGCAGTTATTTTAACACTTGACAGAGATGAGCGCAAAATGAGTCTTGGAATCAAACAATTGATGACAGATCCATGGAGTGAAATCGAAAGCAAATATGGTGTTGATTCTAAGCACACTGCTAAAGTTCGAAACTTCACCAACTTCGGTGTATTTGTTGAACTGGAAGAAGGTGTTGATGGATTAATTCATATTTCTGATTTATCATGGCAAAAGAAAATCAAGCATCCATCAGAATTCTGTAAAGTTGGTGATATGCTAGATGTAATTGTAATGGAAATCGATCGTGAAAACCGTAGAATTTCTCTAGGTCACAAACAATTGGAAGAAAATCCATGGGATGTGTTCGAAGGAACATTTGCTGAAGGTTCAACGCATTCAGGAACAATCACTGAAATGAAAGACAAATCTGGTATCGTTTCTCTTCCTTATGGTGTTGAAGGAATTTGTCCAAGTAAGCATTTACGTAAGGCAGATGGTTCTAACGCGAAAGTAGAAGAAACCCTTGATTTCGTTGTGATTGAATTCAACAAGGATGCTAAGAAAATTGTTTTATCTCACACACGCACGTTTGATGATACGCAAGAAGCTCCTGCTCCAGCGGCTAAACCAGCGAAAGGTGCTAAAAAAGCAAGCACAGGTTCAAACACTGATGAAGCAGTTAAAGCAATCAACAAAGGAAATGAGAAATCTACCCTTGGTGATTTAGATGCATTAGCAGGATTGAAAGAAAAAATGGATAAAGGCGAATAAGCCCTATTCAATATAGCTAATTTAAAGAGGTCTTCGGACCTCTTTTTTTTTGGACATAGAACCGAATAAGACTTACCTATTTGCTTTTAAATCCCCTACCTTTACGCCATGGATTTTGAATTGGTTTCTGCATACCAACCCACCGGGGATCAACCTGAG
>JBEGMB010000196.1:0-6944 GCA_041183245.1 Bacteroidota bacterium | reverse complement strand
CTGTTCATTAAAGGTAACCTTTTCAAATACTGACCTACGAATAAGCACATTGTTTGTTTTAAATCCCCCCATGTTACGGTTGCGCTCTTCCGAGGTTTTACTTTCTCGTAATGTACTGACTTTCCAACGTAAAAAGTGGGAAGAAAGGGGTGGGGCTGCTTGATAAATACTACCGCCATAACTTACGAAAATTGAAGGGTTTTGCGCAATTTCTATCCAACTCGAAATAAAGTTCGATGAAATAACTTCTGAATCTCCATCTAAGAATAAAATGGCTTGACCTTGAGCCGCTTGAACCAATAAATTTCTTGTACGCGCCCTGCCTAGATTTTTTGAATTACGAAGTACCCGTACACCTGGGAATTCCGATGGATTAGTTAATATAGGAGCAGGTGAACTGTCGTCGCAAACAACAATTTCAGCTTCACCCGAAACAGATTCTAACTGAATTTGTAATGCACGGAGTAAGGCATCCACATTACAGTGATAGGCTGGAATGCAAATGCTGAGCATTATGCCATGGTATTCGGCGTGCCAAAATGCATTGGAGGGATTCCAGCTTGAGGCTCCTCGATTACACCAAAATTCTGCTCGTATTTCTCTATATTATCTGCTAATGCATGTAAAAATCGTTTCGCATTTTGCGGGGTCATTAACACCCTGGACCGAACCTTACCTTTAGGCATACCGGGCATCATTTGAATGAAATCACAAACAACCTCTGCTGGAGAATGTGTAATAACCGCCAAGTTAGAATATACCCCTAGGGCAATATCTTCTGACAATTCGATATTCATTTGGTTTTCTTGTTGGTCCATGGTTTAATTAATTTCGGTTATTGTATCTGTAAATTTAATCCCAAATTCTTCTAATTCTTTCAAGACTGGCAAATATATTTCTTTTTGGACAGGAATATGAACCCCCGGATTCGAATATCCATGTAACATGAGTTTCGCGATGATTCCAATGGGCAAGCCCACGGTATTTGACATGGCGGTAAATACATTATCGTCACCTAGTGCCACCATAGATGATGTGATTTTGGTGCGGGATTTAGGGTGCTCAAATTCAAATTCATGCAGCATAACCAGCATATCCTTATCGCTTGGTTTTAATACCCATGCATCTTGAAGTAAGGTTTGTAATAATGAGGCAGGGCTTGCGTCTTCTTGAAATAATAAAACATCCCCATTAAAAAACCCAATTTCTTGAAATAGAATAAAAAGATGTTCACGTTCTGGCCTTAAGAATTTCTTTAATTTAACCTCAACGCTGTCCACAATGTGGTAAGGTAAGAACGCGTTTAATAGTTGACGTGGACTTAACAAGTGGCTGTTCTCAAGGGTATAGCTATCATCGGTAAGCCCGAGTTCGATTAACACATCCCATCCTTGACAGAAATCAGGTTTTCTGAGCGTTCCACGATAAATGGTTTCAACCTCATCGATGTTGTAAATATCAATATACTTTAGGGAATCTCTGTTTGCATAGCCATCAAACGATCCGTAACCATCAATTTCAAAGCGCTCCGTTCGCTTAAAAAGCTGTGAATATGGAATGTACTTAAGTTCTTTGTTTTGTCGGAATGCGGCCACGCCACCTTGTCCGGCAACAATAACATTTCTAGGATTCCAAGTGAATTTATAGTGCCAAGAATTATCATCACATTCAGGTGCAATTAGTCCGCCACAAAAGGATTTAAATACTTTTAGGATTGCTCCCTCCCCGCGTTTCTCATCCATGATTTTCATGGCGCTCATGTGATCAATTCCTGGATCAACACCCGTCTCGTTCATTATGGTAACTCCTTTAGAAACTGCCTCTTCGTGCAGGATTTTCATAGCGGGAGACACATAGCTTGGGGTAATTAAATCCGTTCTTAAATCAATGCAATCGCGCGCAACATCAGGATGAAATTTTGCAGGCAGCATGGAGATCACCAAATCGGCATGTGCAATTATTGCTCTACGTTCTTCTGACGAACTTGCATCTAATTGAATTAATTGTATTCGATCATTTGAACCGTAAAACTTTTTGAGGGGTTCAATTTCCGAACTCCCAATTTTCAGCCTCCAATCCTCTGTTACTATGCGTTCGGAAAGATAGCGAAGTAATGAAGAAGCCGACAATCCTGCCCCTAGTACCAAGATGGTTTTCATCTATTTTAGTGAATGTTTTCGAGGATGGGGCGAACCGCGTTAAATAGCACTTCTTCATCCCATGGTTTGGAAATAAAGGAATCGAGTAGGTTATCTTTAACTAAACCATCAACAGAAACCGGGTTTGCTTGACCTGAAAGCATAACACATTTAAGGTCTGGATGTTTTAATTTGAGGGAACGAATCAATTGGGCCCCTGTCATTTGAGGCATTTGATAATCAACAATGATAAATATGATATCAATCTTCTCGGCCACTAATTCATCAATATTTAGCAAGGCTTCAAACGGATCGGTAAAATATTCAAGTAAGGTACATTTTTGGTCTAAAATTTTACCTAACTGAAAGCCCAACATTTGCAAGATAAATGGATCATCATCCACACAAACAACCGCGTATTTAATTTCATCCATAAGACAAAGGTATTACATTAATTCAATCTCAACTTCATTTTTTTGCTCTGATTCGTAATTTAGCCGCTTGAACCTGAAGGAAAATGTAGTCCATTCTTCCGTTGATTCTACCGTCATCTGCGCAGCGTGTTCATCCAAGACGCTTTTTACAATACTCAAACCAAGACCCGAGCCATTTCGCCGTGCTTTTGTCGTGTAAAATTTCTCAAACATATGTTGTTTTACCTCCTCAGGGATTTTTGGTCCATTATTCGCGATGTGCACAATAATCTCATCTGAAGTTGCTTCAGTCGAAATTTTAATTGTTCCTCGCTCCTTATATTGGTCTATGGATTCTATGGCATTTTTAATAATATTTGACCAAAGTTGAAATAGTTTGATATCGAAACCTTCTACATACAAAGTGCGATCAACATTAAAAATTAACTCCACACTACGTTTAATGTCATAATTAAATACATTGAGTACCGTATTAATGTTGTCGTATAAATTCACAGCACCTTTATCGCTGTTTCGCTGATCCTTAATAAAAGAACGCAGGTCTTGCACCACATTGGTAGCGCGATCTGAGGATGTCAAAATTGTTTCGATAAAATTTCTAACAATTTGGAGGCTATAAATTAATTCCAGGAATTCGAATCGATTGTTGGCCTTTATTACCTCATCAATAAAATCAGCTTGATCAGGTAATATTCTTGTCTTAACTAACATTGAAACCATTGATGCGCGCGCTGTAGCATCCAATTCAGGATATTTATCAGCTAAAAACAAGTCCAGTGTTTTCATTTCTTTTCGCTGCTGCAAGCCTCCAACAAACAACTCCCCCTGACGTTCTATCGAACGATTCAAGGCGATATTAATCTGAGATTCTGAACATTTTGAAACAATATTTCCGAACAAATTATCCAAGGTAAATCGGATACTTTCCGCGCCGATTTTAATTGCACCTAATGGTGTATTTAAGTCATGGGCAATCCCTGAGGCTATCTCTCCAATGGTAACTAACTTTTCTTGATCAGACATTGATTTTGTAAGCTCCAAATTGCGATTTGTTTCCTCTGCCACCCGCCGCTCAAGATTAGCATTTATTTCAAGAATTTCAAGTTGTAATTTTTCTTTATTTTTTTGCTCTTCCAGGGTAGATATTTTTTGTGACAAGAGGTTAGAAATAGTCATCAATACGCGTAAGTGGAGGTCCGTAAAAAACCCTTTCCGTTCATTTTCAGAATCAATGACTCCCCAGATTTTACGCCCTAATTTGATAGGCACCGCCACTTCAGAAAGCCGTTTTTCATCATCAACAATGTACCGTTTATCTAAAGAAGTATCTTCAATCAAAAGCGCTTTCCCTGATTTAGCTACCGCACCAACAATTCCTTGTCCAATTGGTATTTTCATGGCATCTTTCAGAACCCTACGGCGTTTGGTTTTATTGCCCATCGCGGCTACTTGAACCAAAAATTTATCTTCCAATTTATAAATCACACAGTCCTCAAAATCTAGTTGAGAAATAATATTCTCTACAATATCCCAGCAAATCTCTTCAAAATCGGTTCCGGCTAGAAAGGAATCAGCCAACACATTAACCGTTTTCTCTGCTTGAATAATTTTTTGTAGTTCATTGTTGATTTCCTTTATTTTTTCGTTCGATTTGTGAATCGCCTTGACGTTTCTGATTCGTTCTTTAACATTAACTAACATGCGAGAAAGAAGAACCAAGAGCACCTTTTCATCTTCATAAAATTTTCTATACGCTTTCACTGCATCTAGACCTACAAAACCAATGCTAACTCCGTCGTGCATCAACGGAAGCGCAATAAGTGATTTTATGTCTTGTTCCAATAAGAGTTCTTTAAACATCCCATCCGGTAAAACGCTGGTGTTCTCTACTTCTATATTCTCCCCTTTGGCATGTGTTTCTACCCATATCGGTACGTATTCAAAAGGAATTTCTTGCAAATTATCTATTTCAGGATTTATCCCCTCAGCTACCCATTCATGCGTATTTGAAGTGGTTTGGGTTGTGTGATTATATTCAAATAAATAGACCCGATCCACCTGCATGAACTTACCGAGACGTTCAAGTGTGTGATTGATTGTTCGATCCAAGGCATCCGGGTCGATGTCAATAAATTCGGTAGCGACCTCCATGATTACGGATTGGAATTCATTTTTATACGCAACAATCCGTTCTGCCTGCTTTCTTTCGGAAACATCTCTTGATGCTGCAATAATGTACCCCTTGTTATCAATCACTTGATAACGAACTTTTACCTCGACATCGATGGTTTTTCCAGTCTGTTGATTGACATTTACGGATTCTGCTGAAAACGAACCTTTTTCCTTCAAAAAATTCAAATGTTCAATCCATGCCTCTTGTTGTTTGAATTGATGATCGATATCCGAAACTTTATACTGCGTAATTTCCTCCATTGGAATCCCAAGTCGATCGGATGCGGCTTGATTGATGTAGACAAAATTCCCTTGGTCATCTGCGACTTGAATTGCATCAAACGCAGCATTGAGGAATTGTTCTAATAATGCCCGACGGAGGTTTGAATATTGGACCTCTTCTTCCGCTAATTTCCTCTGTGTGATGTCAATCCCATACCCTACCACATTACGTTTTTTAGACGTTGGATTGTAAATAGGGCGCATTCGTCGCATGATTACCTTGCGATTTCCTGAGGCATCCGTCATATCATCTTCCCATTCCACTTCTTTATCCTGTTTCAATACCTCAAGGAATTTCGCTCTTCTAAAATCCGCGCCGTCTTTAGGTATGCCCTTATATTCGCAATAATCGTAATCATCCTTTCCAATCATAAAATTACGAATCTCGTCATTCTTGATACCTTGAGGATTCACAAAAAGATACCGGTGCTGCTCATCAAATACCGCGATATCAGAGGGGATATTGTTGAGAATATATTCATAGAATTCCTGCTGATCGCTTAGTCGAAGCGCCAATGCCGTAAGTTCGGATTCTTTCTTTGAAACCTCCTCCACAAAATGAGTGATATTTGCCGCATATAAATTGAAAAAGTTGTTGGCTGCTTTCTTCCTTATGTTCAACAAATACGTATTGTTATTTCGCTTCAAATAAATTGAAAAATTATCTAAGCGATTCGTTGCGACATAATCCAAATTAGATTTTAACTCATCGTCGTCTAAATGCGCAGAAGTAAAATTAAAGTCTTGTAAAAATTCTGTTGATGAAGGGTTAGCGTATAATAGTTCGTATTTTTCTCCAACGCGCAAGACGGGGTTTGGATTTTCTTCAGGAAATAAAGACGTATTTAAAAGCTCTTTTTTACTTTCTTCCAAGGCTTTGTTTTTAGCACGAAACTCGTTGTTCAAATGCTGCAATTCCTCTAATGCCTTGGTAGAAGTCTGTAATAAGAAGAGGTATTCTGCAATATAATCTTGTTGAGGGAAATCTTTTAAGGTGAGATGGTATTCGGAAATGTGAAAGTTTGCATTGATTACCGGTGATCCATGTAAAATAAACCCCCACGATACTGCTCTTCCAGAAATTTTATAGCGTTTCTTACCGTCATGCGTTTCAATAAAAAATAATTGCACGCTGTTATTTTTCAACTTGTCAAAAGATCCTCCGGCTACCCAAGTAAATATCGAATCAAATGATTCTTTGTGTTCAAGCGCGATACTCTTAAGAAAAGCTTTCCCGATTCTCAATACAGAATAGTCGTTCCCAACAAACAAGGTGTGAGGGTTTGCGAATTCTAACGCACTAAATAACTCATCTAATTCCGCCTCGGTGCTCATTCCCATTCAATCAAAAACACATGGCAATCCGAATCCGGACCTTTTTCGACCAGTTGTTTAATGCGGCAGTTTAACCCAAATCGTTTTCCCAAGC
This sequence comes from Bacteroidota bacterium, assembly GCA_041183245.1. GTDB lineage: Bacteria > Bacteroidota > Bacteroidia > Flavobacteriales_D > Crocinitomicaceae > UBA952. The sequence goes on along the minus strand of JBEGMB010000196.1, from coordinate 489 downwards.
CTTTAATTAACCCAAACAACATAGGGGTAAGACCCGCTCGTTCAGAACGATATTCCAGTTCCAAGGAATTCGATTTTACATTTCTTGTGGTAAATTGTGGCGGAGCCAAATGAGGCATCATATTACTCATTCTTGCATGAAGCATGTCTAAATTCGAAAGGAATTCTGAGAAGTTATTTCCAGACAACTCCATTAATTCTCCATAGCCCTCTTCTGCCGTATACGTAATCCAATACTCGCCAAAAGCTTCTAGTATCACTGGCGCATCAGCTTTCAACACCGCGGCGGCATGACGTACAAGATCATACGTCAATTTATCGGGATACGATTGCAATCCCACAAATTCACTTTCTTCAAATCCTGCTCGAGTAGCAATTTCCATCCACGTCTCTTCACCGTAATTCGTTACCACTAAATCCTTGATTGCTTTGTTTACTAAGCCGTACATATTTCAAATTTATTTAACAAATATAAGGAATGGAATTGAAG
>JBEGMB010000195.1:0-9845 GCA_041183245.1 Bacteroidota bacterium | reverse complement strand
AGTGCTTTTTACAGCGGTTATCGCTTATTCATTTAACGCCATTTCAACTGCCTCTTGGGGCATTGATGCCGCACACTCTCGCTTAGGATTTAAGGTAACACACATGGGAATATCCGATGCGAATGGGGCTTTTGATAAAGTAACATGTAACGTTACAACGGCAAATGACAAGGATTTTTCGGATGCTACCTTTGATTTAGTTGCTGATGCAAACTCAATTAATACAGGCTTAGAGGCGAGAGACAATCACCTTCGCTCCGAGGATTTCTTCGCCGTAAGTCAGTACCCAAATATTGCATTTAAATCTACCTCATGTAAAAAAATGAAAGGCAAAAAATATATCCTAACAGGCAATTTATCAATGCATGGTGCAACAAAAGAAGTAATGTTAACAGCTACTCACAACGGGAATGCAAAGAACCGAGCTGGAGTTGATGTTGCTGGATTTAAAATCACTGGAAAGTTTAAACGTTCCGATTTTTCTATCGGCAAGGATATGCCAGTGGCTGTAGTTGCGGATGAAATTCAACTGGAAGCAGACCTTGAGGTAGTAAAAAATTAATTCTCGTGGGTAAACGATTTTTGTATATCGTTTTCCTGTCGGTTGGTTTTTCAGGGCTTTCACAGCCAGTTCAAACTGAAAACCAACTTTCAGGTACGCAATTTGTAATCCTGCCCAAGTCCGAGGTTAATTTACAATCTGAAGATTTTTCAGGTAAATTTTCTAACGTAAAAGGCAGGGTTTCATTCAGTCTAGATTCTAATAAGGTTAATGGGTTTGATTTAATTATTGACGTAAATTCCTTAGAATTAGAAATCTCAGGAATGACAAAACACGCCAAATCGTCTGATTTTTTTGATGTTACTTCTTTTCCAAGCATTACCTTTTTTGGTGATTCGGTAACCAACGTTGCAGATGCCTACACGGTTCATGGAACGATGACTTCCAAAGGCATCTCAAAAACCATAAGTATTCCTTTTAAGATCAGTGAGGTAAAGGGGGAAACATGTACTATCAACGCCACATTCAAAATTATCCGATCAGAATTCCAGATTGGAGCTGCGGATGCAGTGAGTGATGAGGTAACAATTAATACTAAATTGTTGGCCAAGAAATCTAAGTAATATATACAGGGTATTACATTTAAGGTTACCTTTACCCCATGCAAGAATCATTTATAACTCCTAAATTCGCCAGAAATGTTAATGTAGAGTTTAACAGAACATTAAACGAGCGAGTATCTGCTTACTTTTCTCAGCGAAATATTTCAAAACATGCTAATGTAAATATGGTTATTAAAACTGTTTTTATGTTGGCATTATATTTCGTCCCTTTCGCATTCACATTTTATACAGAGAGTATTTGGCTTACCTTGTTATTGTGGTTTGTTTCTGGACTCGGTATGGCAGGCATTGGTCTTGCTGTAATGCATGATGCAAATCATGGCGCATATTCCTCTAACCAAAACGTAAATAAATTTGTTGGGGCTGTATTAAATCTTCTTGGTGGAAACCCAACCAATTGGAAAATTCAACACAATGTATTACACCATACCTTTACTAATGTAGAAGGATTTGATGAAGACATTGATGCCCCTGTTAAATTGTTGCGTTTTTCCCCACACACAGCATGGAGACCGGTGCATAAATATCAGCACCTGTATGCATGGTTTTTCTATCCATTAATGACCATTATGTGGTTCGCAACAAAAGACTATAAGCAAGCCATTCGTTACAGTAAAAAAGGGCTGGTTACTTCACAGGGTAAAACCTTAACATCACATTGGATAAGTATAATCATTGGAAAGGTTATTTATGCCGCTATTTTCTTGGTTTTACCCTTAATTTTTGCTCCGGTATTTTGGCCGATCGTATTGGTTGGTTTTGTTATTAAACAGTTCGTTTCAGGTACCATACTGGCCTTAATTTTTCAACCTGCCCATGTAATTCCAGATACTTCTTTTGAAAAACCAAACGATTCTGGCGATATACAAGCGGATGCTAAAGTACATCAGTTGTTAACTACAGCAAATTATGGGGTTAAATCCAAATGGTTTACGTGGTTAGTAGGAGGGTTGAATTTTCAAGTAGAACATCATTTATTTCCGACCATATGTCATGTGCACTATCGAGGAATTTCCGAAATTGTGCGTAATACAGCGAAAGAGTATAACCTTCCATATTATACAAATCGAACATTTTTTAGTGCACTGAAAGCACATGGGAAAATGTTGAGAATGCTCGGTCAAAAAGATTGTCCTGAATTTGTACATGTGTAAATGACCTTCGATTTAATTCGAACGACAGCACTTTCTTTGCCTCATACTACGGAGGGATTTCCGTTTGACCAACGCACCTTGGTGTTCAAGGTTGGTGGTAAAATGTTTTTATTGATAGACATCGATTTGCAAGATGCCGTGACCCTGAAATCTAAACCAGATCAGATACTAGAGTTGTTGGAATCCTATGATTGGATATCTAGAGGCTTTCATATGAATAAAAACCATTGGATTACCCTTAGATTAGACACTTTACAGCTGGATATCGCATTAGTTCTTAAATTAATTACTGAATCACATGCTATTGTTTACCAAGGGCTAACTAAAAAAGTAAGAAATGCCTTTGAGAATCGATAAGTTTATTTGGTGCGTTCGTCTAACGAAAACTCGTTCTCAAGCCACCGAGTTAATCTCAAAAAAGAAAGTGCTTTGTAATAATGTGCATACCAAAGCATCAAAAGAAATAAAAGTCGGTGACATTCTTTCCTTGCAAAAATCTAACGCGTGGTTCACCTATCGTATTCTTGCATTAACTGATAAGCGCGTTGGAGCTCCGCTTGCACCTTCCTTTATTGAAGACATTACACCAGAAGAAGAACGGCAAAAACTGAAAGATTACGTGGCTTCTCAACGTGCATATCAACATTTAGGCACGGGTAAACCAACTAAAAAGGATAGGAGGCACCTCACTAAGTTTCTTGAGGGGGATGAGAATACTATCTTCGACACCTAATATTAATTTAACATTTTGTGTATCTTTGAAAGTAATGCATCAAAGAAGATTATCCGTTTATTTTGCTTTATTGTCTATAAGCATGGCATTAACCGTTGCCAATGCACAGGGATTTCAGGTGAATTTTCAAGGTCAAAAGCAACAGGGGATGGGGTGTGCTGGGTCAGGTTTAATACAAGATGCCTCCACCTTATTCTTTAATCCTGCAGGTGCTTCCTTCGTTTCAACGTCCCAAGTGAATATTGCAACAACGCCGATTTTCGGAAATGTAATGTATGTTGATTCGGCAACTAAGGAAATTTACAGAACAGAAAATCCGGTGGGTACGCCGCTTAATTTTTATGCCTTAGTAAAGCCTAAGCGTTTTCATCGTCTCGCCTACGGATTATCTGTCACCACACCGTTCGGTAGCACGGTGCAATACGAGCCGGGTTGGATTGGCCGTTTTGCAATTACACGTCTTTCCATGAAAGTATTTCACATTCAGCCAACGGCATCCTTCAAAATAACAGACAACATAAGTATTGGTGCAGGATTTGTTTTTTCACCGGGAAGCGTTAACCTACAAAAAGATTTACCGGTCCAGTTTAATGACGGAACGTTTGGACACGCTGAAATTTCAGGTGCTGCCATGGGATATGGATATAACCTGGGTGTATATTACAACCCTGGAGGCTTTTTGAGTGCTGGATTGTCTTATCGATCCGGAATAAACATGTCGGTATCTGATGGACAAGTTGATTTTACCGTTCCGGAAGGCTTAGTGCCGAATTTCCCAAATGGATCGCTTTCAGCATCACTTGCTTTGCCTTCAGTAACAACCCTCGGGTTGAATATAAAACCTAACGCGTCTTGGAACATCGTTGCAGACGTAAATTATGTCGGTTGGAATACTTATGATACCTTGGCCTTTGATTATGCGACGAACACAAGTTCGCTTGTGGACACCAAATCGCCAAGAATGTACAAGAATATTTTTGCGTTTAGAGGAGGTATTCAATATGCAGTCTTTGCTAAAGATAAGGTATTGAATGTTCGATTTGGAGGTGGCTTTGGGTTTTCTCCCGTGCCTACGGGTTATCTTACGCCGGAAACTCCGGATGGTAATAGAGCCTATTTCACCTCTGGGATTTCTTATGAATTCAATAAGCGTTTTAGTCTCGATGCGTCGATTTATGCCACAAAAATAACCCGCGCGGACACAAATTTGGAAACACAATTAAGTGGAACATTTACTACCATTGCTTGGGCTCCAGGGATTGGAATTAATTATAATTGGTAATGAAAAGACAGTATTTATATATCCTTTTTTTATTGCCTTTACTGTTGGCTTGTAAGCCGAAAGCGCCAACTTATGTGGTTGATGCTGGAACCGCTGATTTTACAAAATTCATTGCGATTGGTGATGGACACACCGCGGGTTATATGGACGACGGGTTGTCGTTAGATGGCCAAAAAAATTCATTAGGCGCGATTCTTCAACAACAGTTAATAATGGCGGGTGCTCCAGCCATTGAAATGCCATGGATGTCCGATCAAAATATTGGGTTAAACGTTAACGGACTTTCACGCTTAATCCTAGGATATAAAACTGACTGTCAGGGCATTAGCTCGATTTCTCCGGTCAGAGTCAGTCTACAAGGGGAGACCTCAGCATTCTCATCAAGTGCCTACAATCCCTCGAAAAAATATTCAAATTTTGGGGTGCCAGGCTTACGTCTGATTGACATGGTTTCAACGGCTTTTGGCAACATAAATCTTCTTCAACATAATGCGTTTTTCGCAAGAATGTCAAAGGATCAGTTTAACCTCCCAGGATCGGGCAATTATTCATCCGTTCAAGAGAATATTTTTGATGGAGGGTATCCTACATTTTGTAGCATTTATTTGGGAATAGAGGACGTGTTGCCGTATGCAAGAAGTGGCGCAACACAACATCCGATGTCTCCACTTGCTGGTTTACCTGGCCTTGGCTTCGAAGAATCTTTAACCCAATTGTGTGAACAGCTGTCTAGCCAAAATGTAAAAGCAGTTATAGCTACCATTCCCAATATCAGCGATTGGCCGTTTTTCAATACGATTCCTTATAACGGGTTGACCTTAGACGCAGAGAAAGCCGCCTCATTAAATCAAATTTATAATCCCATTGGGATTTCATTTGTGGTTGGCGCGAATCCGTTTATGGTTGCAGACCCAAATGCCGGAATGTTCGGGGTAAGACCTGCTGTTCCTGGTGAGAAAATACTCTTAACTGCACCCTTAGATTCGGTAAAATGCAATCAAATGGGTTCCATATTTCCGTTTAGAAATGAATTTGTTCTTACAACAGATGAACTTGCGACAATTCAACTTCGAATTGATGAGTTTAATGCGGTAATTAGGCAAAAAGCAACTACGTACGGCTTTGCCTTAGTGGAAACAGGAGATTTTTACGATAAATTGACTACAGGATACGCCTATAATGGCGCAACGCTTTCTGCAAAGTTTGTTTCCGGCGGCGCATTTTCCTTGGATGGAATCCATTTGAATCCCAGAGGAAATGCTTTGCTAGCCAATGAATTTATCAAAGCCATTAATAAAAAGTTTAGTGCAAAGATTCCTTTAATTAACGCATTGAATTACAATGCCATTTTATTCCCTTAACCTTAACCTTAACCTATGAAAAAGTTATATTCTTATTTAGTTATTTCGTTTGCTTTATTAGTGTCCAATTCATTTGCTCAGCCTTGTCAAAACGGACGATACGCCACGGAGGTGTTCCCTAATCACACCTTAACAAGTAATATTACGTATGGTGCAAACACTACATTTTCTGGTGCTAATAACTCACTGAAATTAGACTTTTATGAACCGACTGGTGATACAGAGTTGAATAGACCACTTATTATTTGGGTCCATGGTGGCAGCTTTTTGGGCGGTTCAAAAACAGATCCAGACATGACTGCATTATCTCAACGTTTTGCACGTAAGGGTTATGCTTGCGCCTCAATAGATTACCGACTCGGTTTTTTCCCAATAGATTCAGCGAATGCGGTAAAAGCTGTTGTTCGAGCGGTTCAAGATTTAAAAGCAGCGATCCGCTTTTTTTATAAAGACAAACAAACTACAGATACCTATCACATTGACACTAATTTAATATATGTTGGGGGCAGTTCCGCTGGAGCTATTACCGCATTGCATGTAGCATATTTAGATAATATTTGTGAAATTTCTGGTTATCTAAATCAAGCAACGATTAACCAATTGGGAGGCTTGGATGGAAATAGCGGTAATCTAGGATATTCTTCTGCGGTTCAAGGAGTAATCAATTTATGTGGTGCCTTGGCACAGTATAGTTGGCTTGAAGCGGGTGATGTGCCGATGGTTTCTATTCATGGTACTGCGGATGGAACGGTAAAATATAACCGCGGCATTGTAAATCCTGGAACGGCATTAATGTATTTGGATGGCAGTCGAATGCTGCATGAGCGTGCCTGTGCTGTAAATGTTTCTAGCGATTTCTATACTTTTCCAGGTGCAGGCCATGTGCCTTACATCGGGAATAACGCATACATGGATACTACAGAATGGTTTATTCGTGATTTCTTGGTTACTCAGTTAGGGTGTAATGAAAGTCCTCTTCAACTCGCAAACACTCCCTTACAACAAGCAATTCTTTATCCAACACTCTATTGTGATGGAACACCAGTTGATGAGGTGTGTATTGCTGGGATTGAAGAACCGCTGGCAGATATGGACGTATCGCTATTCCCAAATCCAGCTACGGATCACCTAACCCTTGTTGCGCATGAAGCCTTATTTAATGAACTAGTCATTATGGATTTACAAGGTCGTATAATCGTGAGCCACAAAACCCAAGACACAAAAGTTGAGTTGGATTTAACGGGTTTAAACCCAGGGAATTATCTGGTTAACGTATTGTTATCAAATGGAAAATCAGGAACTAAATCGGTAATTGTTCGTTAATTTCGTTAATTGAAACCAATTAGTTTGTCCTTATGAAATTAGTATCGTTTTTATTTTTCTTTGCATTTTCCATGGCGGGATTTGCTCAGACGTGGAGTGGGGAAGTGGCGCAGATTTTTTACAATAAATGTACTTCTTGCCACCACACAGGAGGAATTGCGCCGTTTTCATTGACTACATATCAAGAGTCTTCTCCGATGGCCGCCTCAATTTATGCGGCAATTTCTCCCGGGGCAGCCCATCAAATGCCACCGTGGCCACCCGACAATAATTATCAGCAATATTTGCATGATAGAGCACTTACTGCTGCTGAGAAGACCACACTGTTGAATTGGCTCAACAATGGATTTCCGGAAGGGAATTCTACTCAAACACCGCCGCCACCAATTTACAACACAGGAAGTGTATTAGGATCGGGAGACCTTACCGTTAAAATGCCAAATTATATATCTAATGCGACTACGTTAAACGATGACTACGTGTGTTTTTCAGTACCAACTAACCTTACACAAAACAGAACAATTAAAGCAGTAGAAGTCATTCCTGGAAACATGGAAATAGTACACCATGCCTTAGTTTATATTGATCATAACGGGGTTGAATCAACCAACACAAGTGGGTTTTGTTCAAGCCCAAGTTCTGCTTCTACCAAGCTCCTATCTGCATATGTTCCAGGGGCCGCACCCTTGATTTTTCCTTCTGCCGCGCCGTTGAAACTTGGTGTTGATATTGGCCCGGGTTCAAAAATTTACTTTGCCATGCATTATCCAAATGGCAGTTCAGGAATGCTAGATAGCACGAAAGTCATTTTACATTTTTACCCCCCCGGAACCACAGGGGTAAGGCAAGTATCCGCGGATCCAATCATTGCCGATTATAATTTTGTTTTACCAGCTAATCAAATGACAACCCTTACGGCACAATATCCAAATAATGGTGGAGTACCGGTAGCCGTTTCCGCGTTATCTGTAATGCCTCATATGCACCTACTTGGCAAAAGCATCAAATCCTATGCATTAGCCCCGAATAACATCGATACATTAAAGCACATCAATATACCGAATTGGGATTTTCACTGGCAGGGGTTTTATACCTTTTCTCACCTGCAGAAAATTCCTGCAGGATATAAATTTAAGGGAGAAGCAGTTTTTGACAATACATCAAATAATCCGTTCAACCCGAATACCCCGCCACAGAATGTGCAGTTTGGGGAAAACACAACTGATGAAATGTTCATTGTCTACTATCACTACTTATTATATCAACCGGGTGATGAAAACTATAATTTAAGTGAACTGGTGAGTGCAAGCCTCTCAGAATATCCAGGAATAAATGCCGCCGGAGTCAAAATTTATCCCAACCCCTTAAATGACGGGAACTTAACTTTGGAATTTAATGAGCCTTTAACGGCCGGCGCTAAAATATATATTTATAATGCGCAAGGTAAGTTAGTAAGAGATTTATCTCCATTAATTGAAAGCAATATATCAACATTAATTTGGGATGGATATAATCAAGAGCATTCAGCGTGCACTCCGGGCTTGTATCATGTTTCGATAAATCAAAACGGAAGATTCTATTCAGTAAAGCTTATTAAACAATAAGTATTTGTAGAATCATAGGGTTTTTCCTACTTTTGCAGTCACACTGGTCTCGTGGCCGAGCGGCTAGGCACCGGTCTGCAAAACCGTATACTCCGGTTCGAATCCGGACGAGACCTCAAAAAGCCCGTGTAAACGGGCTTTTTTTATAGCATATCCATCGCGTCGATAAAGTATGGTCCAGATTTAGCGTGACCTTTAACCATTAGGCTTATTTCGCTTTTCCCAATAATTTTGTCTAATATTCCCCATCGCACTCCGTGTAAATAGTTACTAGATGCCGCAGATTCATCTACCCAATGCATCATATGGCGGACCTTGAAGTGGGCTAACCCTGCCGATAAAAAAGCATTTACTTCTTTCCTATCAATGGATGGGTTCAAGGATAAAAATGAATCGAAGGCTAAGAATTTATGACATGCGGGGGTAATAAGTTTGTTCACAATTGGCAGCCAGGGCAGGACGTTGATTAACAGCTTACCAAAAGGACCTTTCATGGATTTTATCTCCCAACTCGCTTCATGAAACCTTGTTACAAGAGCTATTTCATTGTTTATTAACCACCCAGCGTAAATGCCGCTTTTCGGGTTTTCAACATAATAGCTAAAGTTAGAAAATTGATTTCTAATGAATGGAATGGCTTCATCGAATGTGAGTATTTTAAATTGTCTGCTTGGTGTAGGGAACCTTCTCGAGAAATGGTACATAGCAATTTTCGCTGTTGAGCTAAATCCGAATGCTTTAGCCATGTTCAAAGACCTTATATTATCGGGTTCTATATAGGCATATATTGATTGTTTCGTGTCGGAAATTAATGAATTTAAGTACATATTAATTTCTTCTTTAAGGATCGATTCTCGGTCATTTATTCTTTTGGTTGAGTTAAGACTTGCCTGAAATCTTGGATGAAATGTAAAATATCGAAGATAAAGAGAATCTTCTCGTTGGCACAGGGTAATGTTTCCTAAACAAAGTTCTTTTGCCATCAATGAAAAGTACAATGGATTATCAAGTTTTGTGAGTTGCTCTAAGGCATTTACATGGCGATACCGTGCGCCATTACTTCCTAAAACTGTATTAGATATTAGTATTTTTATTGCCTCTGTTGGCTGCTTTTGTTCAACAAAATTCATGTTGCGAAGGTATAATTCAATGTTAAGATTCTGTTCCCTTTTTTTTATTAATTGGGAACACAAAAATCTTTTTTTATATTTGGCCCACAATCTTAAACTTAAAAAACAGTTCATCATGAGTAAGACGAAAAAC
>JBEGMB010000194.1:0-4961 GCA_041183245.1 Bacteroidota bacterium | reverse complement strand
ATGGTGTAATTATTCGCGGCAAGCCACGCAGGATCAATCCCTAAAGTGTAAAGGCCAGGTTCAATACCTGTAAATAAATAATAGTTGTTTTGAGTTATTCCTGTATAACTTTGGCCAGATCCTGTAATAACTAAAGGAATTCCTGAGTTATTTAACGTTGAATCAATAACTCCATCATTGTTGCAATCCACTTGAATTAAAGAATATACAGGAAGCGAACATGAGCCTAAGTTTAGAACTACCGTGTCAACAGCGCTCGTTTGATTCGCCCAGTTTGTTACGTATGTAACTAGGGTATAGGTACCAGGTCCCGGATACGTATGCGCGGGAGGCGGGTTTAAATTGATTACAGTTCCGGTGCTTGAAACGCCACCATTGTAGGTGTTACTTGTTCCATCACCCCAGTTGATGTTAAATTGAAATTGAGAAGAAACAAAATTGTTTCCGCTCAGTACGAAGGGTAGCGTATGAGTGGATTGTGCATTATTTGCCGCGGATTGAGCATAATAAGCAACCGTAACCGCAGTGTCACATCGCGTAGTTATTGTATTGGGTAACAAATTGAGTCCCGTAAGCGCGTAGCCTGTTTGGGCGTTAAGTTGTAGTGCGCACAAAGCAACAACTAGTAAGGGTAGTATTTTTTTCATGAATTAAATTTAACAATTTTTTAGACGTCACGAGTTAGGCATTAGTTGCTTAGCAAAGCTTGCCCAGTTATTTTTAGTATTTTCGCTTAAAATCACCAATGGATCGTTCTAAATTAGTGGAGTTCGGAAACTTAGAGTTACTTGCGAAACAGGTTGTAGAGGGATTTATTACGGGTATGCACAAGAGTCCACTTCATGGATTTTCTGTGGAATTTGCAGAGCACCGAATTTATAATCAAGGTGAATCAACCCGACATATTGATTGGAAACTGTTTGGTCGAACCGATCGCTTGTACACGAAGAAGTATGAAGAGGAAACAAATTTGCGTTGTCAAATGGTTATTGATTGTTCCCCCTCCATGTATTTTCCTGCAGACAAACATGAGAATAAACTAACTTTTGCGATTTATGCTGCAGTTAGTTTAATGGAACTGCTAAAACGTCAGCGTGATGCCTATGGCATAAGTTTATTTCACGAATCCCTAATGCTTCATACTGCGGCAAAATCTTCGCCAATGCATCAGCGATTTGTATATGCTGAATTGGAAAAGTTTTTTGACACGTATTCACCAACTAAGAACTCAGATACACACATTTCAAGTGCGCTGAATGAAGTTGCTCAAAGTATACCGAAGCGCGGAATGGTCATTGTCTTTACAGATTTGTGGTCTTCCGGTGAAAATGAAGAAGATTTCATGAATGCGTTGAGTCATTTGAAACATGAACGGCACGAGGTGGTTATTTTTCACTTGTACAGCCGAACAATTGAGCAGGAATTTTCGCTAGATAACCGGCCATATATCTTGGTTGATATGGAAACAGGTGAAGAATTGCGTATGTTGCCGAATGAATTTAAGAATCAATACATTGCCCGCTATGAAAAAGGAATCAGTGCATTAAAATTAAAATGCGGCGATTTGGCTGTCGATTTTGTTCCATTGGCGATTGAAGACGGATATAATGAGGTGCTTACCCGATATTTGTTGAAAAGGCAATCTATGTTATGATAATCAGCGCTTACCTTTTGTTACCTTTGTGTCCTTATGCAAGTTGAAGAAATTATTGCCCCAGTAGAAAAAGAACTCTCGGAGTTTGAGCATTTTTTTTCGTCAACAATGAAGTCTGATGTTCCCTTGCTCGATAAAGTAACACATTATCTTGTTAAGCGCAAAGGAAAGCAGATTCGTCCTTTGTTTGTCTTTTTATCCTGCAAAATGTTTAGTGAAACAAATGCTAAATCATTTGATGCGGCGGCTTTGGTTGAATTATTACACACGGCAACCTTGGTGCATGATGATGTCGTGGATGATGCGAATGAGCGTCGGGGTTATTTTTCTGTCAATGCCCTTTGGAAGAATAAAATTGCAGTGTTGGTAGGCGACTACATGTTATCAAGAATACTCCTTTTATCTATAGAGAAACAAAACACGGATTTACTGGCAATCATTGCCCGGTCAGTACGAGAGATGTCTGAAGGTGAATTACTTCAAATCGAAAAAGCTAGAAAACTTGATATCACCGAGGATGTTTATTTTGAGGTAATTCGTAAGAAAACAGCCTCCTTGATTGCAACCTGTTGTGAGGCAGGCTACCTTGCATCAGGTGGGACAGCACATCGTGAGGTGATGCGGCATTTTGGAGAAAAAGTGGGCCTGGCCTTTCAACTAAAGGATGATATTTTTGATTTCGGAAGTGCCGCTGATATTGGAAAACCCACGGGGAATGACATTCGAGAGCAAAAGATGACACTCCCTATCATTTACACCCTTAATAATGCACCTGCGGCTGAAGCTACTGAATTAAGAAATATCATCAAGAATCACAACGATAGTGAATCACATATAAGAAAAGCTATTGAATTGGTTAAACGAAATAAGGGGATTGAATATGCGGAGCAACGGATGCGTTCCTTGGGGAATGAGGCTAAAGCGTTACTGGATGAATTCCCGGATAATCAAGCTAAAATGGCCTTGCTTGGCCTTGTTGAATATACCATGAATCGAACAAAATGAGACTAATTATCCCTGTGTTTATTGCGTTAATTTTTGCTTCTTGTACGACTAAGAATGCAGCTAAAAAACAAGTTAAATCTGAAAATTTAATTGAAGTTAAACACGGTGTATACTCCGAATGGTATCCAGGTAAAAAACAATTGAAATTTCATGGTTCCATAGACAAAAAAGGCAATCGAGACGGTAAATGGGTGTTTTATTCAGAAAACGGAAATGAACAATCCATTACCGTATACAATAAAGGGGTGCGCGAAGGATTTAGTTTGGTGAAATATCCAAACGGGGCCATGCACTACCGTGGAGAATACCGCAATGATCAAATGGTGGGCGTATGGACAACCTACGATGAAAATGGTAAAGTAATTAGCGAAAAAGACTACGGGTTACCAGATGAGTAGAATTCCAGAACATATTGTTGATCAAATTATTCAAACGGCCAGAATTGAGGAGGTTATAGGTGAGTTTGTGCAATTGAAGCGCGCGGGAAGCAACCTGAAAGGATTAAGTCCTTTTACCTCGGAAAAAACACCCTCTTTTGTGGTGTCTCCAGCCAAGCAAATTTACAAGTGCTTTTCAACTAGTAAAGGAGGTAACGTTGTGAGTTTCTTGATGGAAAAGGAACATTTTTCATATCCCGAAGCACTTCGATGGTTAGCGGATAAGTATAATATTGAACTTCCGAAGGAGGAAGAGCTTTCTGCCGACCAACTAGCAGCAGCCAATGAAAAGGATAGTTTATTTATTATCAATGAATTTGCGAAGAATCATTTCATCGAAACGCTCCATGAAACCGATGAAGGTAAAAGCATTGGACTCTCTTATTTTACTGAGCGGGGATTTCATCCCGATATTATCACAAGATTTCAATTAGGATATTGCAAGAATACCGGAACTGATTTAACTAAAGCGGCCTTAGATAAAGGATTCAAGTTTGAATACTTGGACAAGGTGGGCTTATGTAAGGAAAAGGACGGCCGGCAATTTGATTTTTTCAAAGGAAGGGTAATTTTTCCGATTCATAGCATTTCTGGTCGTGTGCTTGGCTTTGGGGGTAGAACCTTATTGTCCGATAAAAAAGTCGCAAAATACTTTAATTCGCCAGAAAGTCCGGTTTATAATAAAAGTGAGATTCTATATGGGCTCTATTTTGCAAAAGGTGAAATTGTTAAAAAGGACGAATGTTTGCTTTGTGAAGGATACACGGATGTAATTAGTATGCACCAAGCCGGAATCCAACACGCAGTGTCGAGTTCTGGGACCTCTCTAACACGCGAACAAATACGGCTGGTATCAAGGTATACAAAGAATATCACCATTTTATATGACGGAGATGCGGCTGGTATAAAGGCTTCGTTCCGGGGCATAGATTTGATTTTAGAAGAAGGGCTGAATGTTAAGGTTGTTTTATTCCCTGAAGGGGAGGACCCTGATTCCTTTGCTAAGAAAAGTACTACGGATGAATTAAATGAGTTTTTAGATTCTCATCGACAGGATTTTATTTCGTTTAAAGCAGGGTTGCTTTTGAAAGGAACGGAAAATGATCCGCTTCAAAAAGCAAAGCTGATAAAGGATATTGTGTACTCAATTTCGTTGATTCCCGACTCTATTACTCGAACCATTTTTGCAAAACAAATCGCTTCCTCATATCAGTTAGCCGAGGAAATGATTATTCAGGAGGTTACCAAACATCGTGCGGGTAAATTTGCTGAAGAGGTAGATGAACCTTGGGTTAAAGATGCTATTACTGTAAAACCACAAACGCCTAAGCATGCTATTCAAGAGGTTCCGAAAGATGAAGCCTTGGTTGAAAAAGAGCTCATTCGCTTGATGCTTAAATTTGGAAATAAAGAAGTCGTCCTCGATCCTAACGGGGATAAAATTCCTGTTAGTGTGAATGAACTAGTTATTCAAGAATTAAATTCAGACGACCTAAGTTTCAAACATTCCGTTTGTTATGATATTTTTGGTGAAATCGCAGACGGCGTTGCTGAAGGTATTTTGTACACCTATAAGTATTTTTTGAAATCAAGTAAGCCTGAAATTTTACAGTTAACTACGCAATTAATAGGTTTTGAAGATGAATTAAGTCCAAAATGGGCCTCTCAGTACAGAATTTATACAAAACAAGAAGATAGCGATTTGTTAGGTACGGTTCTCTATGCGATTTATAATTTTAAGCAATACAAGATAACCGAACATATAAAAAGTTTGCGCGTTCAAATGGCGACCGAAACGCTGAGTGAGCAAGAACAGTTAGAGCTCCTTGCGGAACAAATGGCTTACGAAAAAATAAAACAAACGT
>JBEGMB010000193.1:0-5134 GCA_041183245.1 Bacteroidota bacterium | reverse complement strand
TATTATCCTTAAGGGTTACCGAATAAGCTCCAATATGTTGAGTAATTCCTCCGGCTTCTCCTTCAGTTACATTCGCATTTCTGATGCGGTCTAATAAGGAAGTTTTACCGTGGTCTACGTGGCCCATTACGGTAATAATTGGTGGTCTTGAGATTAGATCTTCTGGAGCATCTTCTACGGTGAGAACGGCATCTTGTACTTCTGCACTAATGAATTCTGTTTCGTATCCAAATTCATCGGCAACAATTTGAATGGTTTCTGCATCCAAACGCTGATTTATTGATGCGAAGATACCTAAAGACATACAAGCTGATATGACTTGTGTTGGCTGAACATTCATCATACTCGCCAACTCGGAAACAGTAACAAACTCAGAGAGTTTAAGTACTTTTTCATCCATCTCAGCGGCAAGCATTTCTTCTTGACGACGCTGAGCCACATTATCTCTCTTAAGTCTTCTATTCTTGGAGGACTTAGATTTAGCGCCTTGACCGGAAAGCCTAGCCAATGTCTCTTTAATCTCTTTTTGTATGTCCTGTTCAGAAATCTCTTTTTTCTCTGCTTTAAACGCGCCTGGTTTCGTGGGTTGACTCTTCGCGCCTGGAGTAGGAGTTTCAACCTTTTTAATGCGTTTTCGTTTGCGTTTTTCTTCTTCTGAAGCACTTGAGGAACCCGTTTTAGGTCGCTCCACTGGAAGCTCAATTTTACCAAGCACTGTTGGTCCTGACAAAACTGTGCGCTCTGTTTTTATTGTTTCTATAACTAAAGCGGCGGGTTTATCTTCAACTTTTGGCTCAACTGATTTTGGGGCATCAACGATTGGTTCTGGCTGCTTCACCTCTGGCTTTTTCTTAGGGTTTAATTGATCTAAATCAATTTTTCCCACTACATTAACTTGGGGTTCATCGGCTTTCGGTTTTACCGTTTCTGGTTCAAAAACCGTTCGTTTGATTTCTTCAAGATTAATCTCATCACCCTCTTCATCTTCTTGCTGTTTTTCTTGAACGGGTAATTCTTGACGAGCATCTTTAAGAGAAATGGATTCTTTCTTTTCTTTTAAGGAAGAACCTTTGGCTTGTTCTTTTAACGTTTGATCTGCTGCAAACTCGGTACATAAAATTTGAAAATGTTCCGGGTCTAATTTTGTGTTTGGATTAGAGTCTATAGAAATTCCTTTGGACCCTAAAAATTCCACTAACGTTGGTAATCCAACATTCAATTCACTTGCTGCTTTTCCTAAACGAATGGGTTTCCCTGCCATAATATTATTCCCTATTGTATTTCAAAGTTATTCAAATTCCGCATTCAATATTTTGAATACTTCTTCGATTGTTTCTTTTTCTAAATCGGTGCGTTTTACTAATTCATCAACACTCATTTCTAATACTGACTTCGCAGTATCACAACCAATTGTTTTTAATTCATCAATAATCCACCCGTCGATTTCGTCTGCAAATTCTTCTAAATCCACGTCCTCAACATCAACTTCACCATCTCGATAAACATCTATTTCATAACCTGCTAATTTGCCAGCTAGTTTAATGTTGTTCCCGCCGCGACCGATCGCTAACGATACTTGATCTGGTTTTAAGAACACCTTTACACGTTTCTCTTCTTCATCAATTTCCATTGATGTGATTTTTGCCGGTGACAAGGCACGTTGAATCAATAATTGATTGTTCGATGTATAATTGATTACATCAATGTTTTCATTTCTGAGTTCACGAACAATACCATGGATTCTGCTTCCTTTCATTCCAACACATGCACCCACTGGATCAATGCGATCATCATAAGATTCAACCGCAACTTTAGCGCGCTCTCCTGGTTCACGCACAATTTTTTTAATCGTAATTAATCCATCAAACACCTCAGGTACTTCCAACTCAAATAGCCTTTCTAAAAACTCAGGAGCAGTTCTTGAAAGGATAATCACCGGTGTACTGTTTCGCATATCTACTTTAGCAACTACCGCACGAACGGTTTCTCCTTTTTTAAAGAAATCCGATGGGATTTGCTCAGATTTAGGCAAAATAAGTTCGTTATGGTCATCGTCCATAACCAAAATTTCTTTCTTCCAAACTTGATATACTTCACCCGTAACGATTTCACCGACACGCTCTTTGTATTTCTTGTACAAATGATCTTTCTCTAATTCAAGAATTCGAGAAATTAAATTTTGTCTAAGTGAAAGTACGTTTCTTCTACCGAAATCCATAAACTTGAATTCTTCAGTTACTTCCTCACCAATTTCAAAGTCCGGTTCAATTTTAATGGCATCAGAATAGGCGATTTCTGTATTTGGATCTTCCACTTCACCATCATCAACAATTTCTTTGTTTAAGAAAATCTGAACATCACCTTTTTCAATGTTTACAATCACATCAATATGCTCATCGGTATTGAATTTCTTTTTCAACATGGCTCGAAATACATCTTCAAGCACATGCTGCATGGTTTGCTTGTCAATGTTCTTAAGCTCTTTAAACTCGGAAAAGGATTCAACTAAATCAATACTATTCATTTGTTTTTATTTAAAGGATATTACACGTTTTATTTCTTTAATTTCATTTTTGGAAAGAGAAATATCTTCCTGAATGCTTACATTTTTATTTTTTTCATTTTTAATCTTCCGTTCAACAGTCACTAAAAACCCGTCCGTATTGAACGATTTTAAGACCCCTTCAACCTGTACACCATCCGTTTTGAGAAAGGTAAGAAGGCGTCCTGTGTTTTTAATGAACTGTTTTTCATGACGTAAAGGCCGGTCCATACCGGCAGAAGAAACATTTAACTCAAAGTCAACAGATTCACGATCTAAATTATGCTCAACATTCCTAGAAACGGAAATACAATCCTCTATAGAAACGCCTCCTCCTTCTCGATCTAATTCAATATTAATTACATTACGAGTGGAAATTGTCAAATCCACAATAAAGAGACCCCTGTTCAATTCTTGAATGCGTTCTTCAGCTAAGCTTAATACTAAATTCTTGTCAATCATTGTAAAAAAAGAGGGGACTTTCGTCCCCTCATTATCGTTTATCCTATTGCAAAGATAGGGTAAAACTCCGTAACTACCAAATACAAAAAATTCCTACTAATTTTGGGACATGCTAATTGAGTTAAATGATACTATTGTCTCCGCTGAGATTTTCAAGCGAAAATTTGTATGTGATCTTGCTGCATGTAAAGGAGCATGTTGTATTGAAGGGGATGCGGGCGCACCGCTAACAACCGAAGAGGTGTCTCAAATTGAAAACCATTTAACGGATATTATACCTTTTATGCGGAAAGAAGGCATTGACGCAGTAACTAAAAATGGGGTGTCCTATTTAGACCAAGAGCACGAACCAGTTACCATGTTAGTAGACGGTAAGGAGTGTGCGTTTGTTTTTTTTGATGCAAACCAAACGGCCTTGTGTGCAATCGAAGCAGCGCAACGCGCAGGAAAAATTGAAAACATTAAGCCTATATCTTGTTCGCTCTATCCAATTCGGGTTAAACAATACAACGATTTTAAGGCCTTGCAATTTGACGAATGGAAGATTTGTGAATCGGCATGTTCCTGTGGGGAAAAACTCAATGTGCCCGTTTATAAATTTCTTAAAGAGCCATTAATAAGAGCATTTGGAAAAGCTTATTATGACGAGTTGGAATTAGTGGCTCCTGAAATCGAACAGATTGAGCCATAAAAAAGCCCCTTTCGGGGCTTTATAAAATCTATTAATGTTCCACCTCTCCTTCAGCAAGAGGAACATCCTGAGGAATAAAATCATCCGCCGCACCTGGCTTAGAATAATCATACGGCCAACGATGAACCACTGGCAAAGATCCTGGCCAGTTTCCATGCATGTGTTCAACTGGAGTAGTCCATTCAAGCGTGTTAGATTTCCAAGGGTTTTGTGGTGCTGCTGGACCTCTGTAAATGCTGTAGAAGAAATTAAATAAGAAGATTAACTGACCCAACGCGGCAATAATTGCGAAAACAGTTATTACAACATTTAAGTCCATAATCATATTGAATGATTCGGTGTCAAATTCACCATAAACTGAATAATCATAATAACGTCTTGGTGCACCAGCCAGTCCAACAAAGTGCATCGGGAAGAATACGCCATAGGCGCCAACAATGGTTATCCAAAAATGCGCATAACCCATTCGATTATTCATCATTCGACCATACATCTTAGGGAACCAATGGTAAACACCTGCAAACATTCCAAATACCGCAGACATACCCATTACAATATGGAAATGGGCCACAACAAAGTAAGTGTCATGTATTGCAATATCTAACGCGGAATCTGCCAAGATAATCCCTGTTACACCACCGGTAATAAAGGTTGAAACCAAGGCAATCGCAAACAACATGGCTGGAGTATAAACTATTGAACCTCTCCACAAGGTAGTGATATAGTTAAACACTTTAACTGCAGAAGGAATTGCAATCAATAAGGTTGTAAATACAAACACACTTCCTAAAAATGGATTCATCCCCGTTATAAACATATGGTGACCCCACACAATAAAGGATAGGAAACCAATAGCCAGAATTGACCCAATCATCGCTTTATACCCAAAAATCGGTTTTCTTGCATTCGTTGCGATAATCTCGGAAGACAAGCCAAGCGCTGGTAATAATACAATGTATACTTCAGGGTGACCTAGGAACCAGAATAAATGTTGGAATAAAAGCGGTGAACCACCGTGGTTCGTTAGCATTTCGCTACCAACCATAATATCAGACAAATAAAAGCTTGTACCTGCCATACGGTCCATAATAAGTAACAATGCCGCTGATAATAAAACAGGGAAAGATAATACCCCTAGAATTGCTGTAACGAAAAACGCCCAAATTGTTAACGGCATTCTTGTCATCGTCATTCCGGTAGTACGTAAATTCAATACGGTTACGATATAGTTCAAACTTCCGATCAAGGAACCAGCAATAAATATAGCCATAGAAACCAACCACAAAGTCATTCCGAATCCAGATCCTGAAACTGCTTGCGGTAAGGCAGACAAAGGGGGGTATACTGTCCACCCTGCCATCGCAGGACCATTACCAATGGTTCCCCAATCCCCAGGAAAATCAATGCCAAAAACAGATCCATTCATTACAAACAATGAC
>JBEGMB010000192.1:0-5106 GCA_041183245.1 Bacteroidota bacterium | reverse complement strand
ACTAGTCAGTGCATATTGGACACCGAACTCATGAGTCATAGGAGCATAGAACCTAATGCTTGATAATACTTTTTCGTAGCTATATGAAAAACGAACGTGATCTTTTATTATCCCAATAGATACTATCATGGCGTCGGCATTTTTGTAATTCATCATTGACTTTCTGAAGCCTCCGCCAATATACAAAGCATCGTATTTCATACCCATGGCAATATTCAACTGCGAGAAATCTTTTTGTTTGATATAGGTTAGTTGAGGCAATAACAACATCTCTGATCCGTACGATCCATTTTTCAATATTATGTTTCCTCCCGTTTGTAATGACATTCTTCGTTCACAGTAATTATCAACCGTACCAACATAATCAAAATTTGGCCTTGTAATATTATGAATTGCCCCTCCAACATAAAAGCTCTGATTATGAATCATAAATCCTGCGTTCACATCTGGCTTTGCAACTCGATTAGAAGACAGAACTTCATTTGTATTGCCAACGACACCAACTCTATAATCAATTTGATCCTCAAATCGAAGTTTAGAAATGTCAATCCCTTGACTTCGATACCCTACTGACAACCCATATCTACCAACCCAACCGTTTCTACCAAAAGGCGTTTGATAGGCATAAGTTAAATTCATTTGTGTAGTAGCAAATGCCCCCGCAGAACCAGCCCGATCAGATATCACATACATACCTAAGCTTCCAAATCCATCTGATACTTTTTGATCGTAGGAAAAGTAATTTGAAGAAAAATTTGAAACAGATGTACTCGTGGCCCACTGATTCCTGTATAAACTGGCCAACCTTGCCCCATTATTACCTTCTTTGTCAATGGCAGCGCCAGTAAGAGACGGATTTGTATAGATTGCGGACCCCATGTATTGCCCAAAGACCAAATCTTGGGCGGATATATTTTGTGGAGCAAAAAACAACCCTATTACCCCAAGAATATTCTTTATGATTTCTTTTTTCATCATGATTTATTACTTAATTAATGTCACAGATCCACCATATTTTACTATTTGATCGGTCCCTTTCAGTTTAGCTTGAATCGTGTAGGTGTACACTCCCGAGGGCAGGAATTCTCCATTGATTTTCCCATCCCAACGCGGTGTAGTCTCTGAACCCTTAAACACCATACCTCCCCATCGATCAAACACCTCAAAAGACTGGACATCAAAAACATCTGGCAATCCAAAGCCATCATTCAAATTATCTGAATTTGGGGTAAATCCTGTTGGCATAATTGACTTAAGGGGTCTAACAACTGTTATCGTTGCAGTATCATAACCTTTACAACCTTTGTAGTCAGTTACGTCCAATCTTATCAGTTGTGATTCAGCAAATTGAACCTTTGGACGCTCTTCAGTCGTTAAACCTCCAAAAAACAAGCTCGTTGGCTTCCAGGAATAATTATACTTTTTAGCAGGTATGATATCAGCATAAATCTCATGAGTCATACCTTGCATCGTGAGCCTATTCGACATGATTTTAGGTACAATCTGTGCAGGTTCATTCACCGTGCCACTAATTGAGTCCGAACAACCATAGATGTCTTTAACTATAATCTTATAAGTCCCTTTTGAGAGTTTTGTCGCCTTCGGTGTTGTTTGTTTGGCTAAATCATTCCAAAGGTATTTGTAGCCATTACTTCCTCCAACTGATGAAGTAGTAATACTTCCATCAGAATATCCAAAACAAAAAGCAGAGTCAATATTGGTGATTGTTACGACAACCTTCGCTGGTTCATTCACTGTGCCACTGATTGAATCCGAACAGCCATAGATGTCTTTGGCAATGACCTTGTAAGTGCCCTTCTTCAAGTTAATGGCCTTGCTACTGGTCTGCTTTGTAGCATCATTCCAAGTGTATTTGTAACCGTTGCTGCCTCCACTGATAATTGTCGTGATTGATCCGTCTGAGCCCTGGTAACAGTTTACTGAGTCTATCGCCGTGATGGCTAGGGTAACCTTCGCTGGTTCATTCACCGTGCCACTGATTGAGTCCGAGCAGCCATAGATGTCTTTGGCAATGACCTTATAAGTGCCCTTCTTCAAGTTAATGGCCTTGCTACTGGTCTGCTTTGTAGCATCGTTCCAGGTGTATTTGTAACCGTTGCTACCTCCGCTGATACTTGTCGTGATTGATCCGTCTGTGCCCTGGTAACAGTTTACAGAATCTATGGCCGATATAACTAAAGTGAATTTATCACCAAAATACAAGTTACTTATTTCACAATTCGTCAGCGGTCTGTTCCATATACCAATATCATCCAAATCACCTTTCATTAAAAAGCCCTTAGTCGCCGCATTTATATAAACAGGTCTCGCTCCGATATACATATTTCGGTTTAAATCAACATACGACGTAGTAAATGCCGTTGAATCCAAATTATTGTATAACACTGCTCTTTTTGTTTTAGCATTGTATGTGTAAGCAAAGAATCTCCAACTACCAGTTGGATTTACTTTAAAACTCGAACCACTCCATGTACTCCCTGTTCCAATTTGAGTCCCTAATGATCCTTGATTAACACTCGAACTACCGCCTTTGTCATTCTGAAACCTAATTTCTATCCCTTGGAATACCGGAAATCCTGAGTAATGATGCATTTTCGAAACAAACGCATATGCCCATTGAGAAGTACCAGTATATGATTCAGGATAGTCAAAAACGCGATACCATCCCGAAATAGAAAATGATGATAGTGGTATTAATCCAATGTCAATAAAATCATCTTTGCCGTCAAAAGTGAATGCAGAACTGTCTTTATTAAATCTATCTTTTGCTGGTTTTGCACCATACACCAAACCATTATTACCAGTTCCGGACTCTTCTTTAGCATTACCGTTGAATGGATACCAACCAACTAAATCTTTTTGAGAAACATAGGCAGGAACACCCTGACTATAAATCAAGTTGGTCGTAATTATAAATATCACACATAATGTAATCCTACATATAACAAATCTACTCATAATCACAAATATATTAATTTAATATAAAGTATAGCGTTTCATTATTTTTGAAAATAGCAACCTGGAATAATCGGACAAACTGCCTCTGATCGTCGGACTCAAATTGACCCCCGATTTATGCGACAGTTAAACTGTAAACTTCTCAGTTAAGCATGGACCAAATTGATTGTTTTAATGGGGTCAATTTACTCCGACGAAAGGGGGTCAATTTCAGCGTTTTTTCCATATAGGAATATTTTCTTAAAATTAACGGTCATTTTGCACAAATCGGCCAAATCCTATTTCGGGCTTTTGCTCACCCCAACCCCGAATTTCTGAAGCTAGCAACTGTTCAATGGATTCTGATTTTTCACCAACAGAATTTCTGAGCAGAAAGGCTTTGAGCGCATTTTCAAGTTGACCAGGGGTAAATACATACTTCTCTGCTAAATAGCCGATCTGTTCAGCCTCTAGGTAGTTCTTGAATTTTGATGAAATCAATTGCCTTCTTAGTTGCACATCAGGTTGTGGAACGCGCAGTTTCACCATCCAACGTCGCTCAAAAGCAGGATCAAATCCATGAGTAAAGTTGGTCGTAGCCATCAATATTCCACTGTAGTTCTCCAGCTCATTTAAAAACATAGTTATGATAGCCGTCTCTGTTTGGCCTGTTTTAGATGTTTCTTTGTTCCTGTGCTGAAAAAAGCCATCCGCTTCGTTGAATAGAACAATTGGTTCATGTTCCAATGAAGACTTGATTAACTCGATTTCATCGAATAATCGGCGAACATTTTTTTCACTTTCACCAAAGAACTTCTCTCGCAGTGAAGATAGATTTACCACTAGCAATGTTCGATCGGATTCTCGTGCCATTTGCCTGGCTAATTCGGTTTTACCCGTCCCTGGCAATCCACTCAGCATAATGCTAAAATTCTGAGATAACCCATGTTCGGCCAATGATTTTTGAAATTCATGATAGGCCGCGTGGGTTAAGGCCCCAGAATAGACTTTCAAACTTGATTGGAAATGTTCATTGTAAAGCAGCTCTTTTTTCAAAATTGTACTTGGTTCAAATACTTGGAAAAAAGGTGACTTATAATGGGCCAAACTCTGAGGAATTTGCAATTCTTGGGGCAAACAGTCGACGAGGAAAGTTCGGTCGAACGATGCACTCAAAACAATGCCGTCTTTGTTTACATTGGCATCTACTAATGGCCCCTGGAACAGTTCATGACTTTTTACAGACCATTTTTTCAAGCGAATCTGACGTTCTATTGGACTTTCGCAAATGACATTAACGAGTCTGCGAATTGGCACAGAATGAACATCATTCAAGTATCCGCCAAGCAGATATAAGCAAGCCAACTGCGACTCGATTTCATCATAACAAAATTGTATTCGCTCAAATATCTCATTGTCATTATAATCCATCAGCAGTTTAATGGGGTTGAATAAATTCTCTCCGTAAAAATGTTCCTCGTTGGTTTGGGTAAACCAAGTTGAACAAAGGTTTAAGAACTCATACTTATAGTTTATCTGCATGGTTTCCAAAAACTGAGCATTCCCAGATTGCAAATACCCAGCAAAATGTGGAGAGGTTTTGTATTCAACAGCTCCGCTGCCCATTGTTTTTTCAATAGCGATAAATCCCCGTTTTTTGAGCAAGCTAATCGCATCAGTCAGCGAATCATCTAAGAGTTTACGCTCGAAATACTCCAGAAGGTCTGCATGACTCAAAGCTCCATTTTCTCTTCAGTAAAAATGGATCGCCGATAATACGCCAATTTGGAAACTATCTAAATTGAATAATTCCTCGTAAGACTTCATGTGAAGTTTAAACTTCTTCTCGTTTTGGTGAGAATTGCACCAAGCTTCACCAATGCAAGCCAGGTGTTCAGTGAGATTAGAATGTATATGTTTCATAAAATAAAATTTTTCAAATGGAGCCAGTTGGAAAAGAGGTTTTGTTCAAATACGCAGGGGTCGCGGTTTTAAGAACTTGTGCTTGATATGTAATTTGGGTGTTTTCGTGTTTCCAAAATACTTGTTAGAGCTAATCAATTCTCTGCGATTAACTTTTCGTCCTGGGTTGATATTTGACTTCCTCATGTTGTTCGTTTTTAACTATTGTACTAAAAACGAGACCCT
>JBEGMB010000191.1:0-6303 GCA_041183245.1 Bacteroidota bacterium | reverse complement strand
ACAAAGCATTGGTGCATGAAATCAATGCCTACATATTGGGATCACTCGATGAGGGCTTATTTATTGTTTCTGGAAAACTCATGCCTGGAAAAACCTTTGAGGACTTGGACACAGCATTATGGGAGGTGCTTGAAACCTTCAAAAACACCTTGATTTCCACCCCTGACTTAAACAGGCTTCGAATGAAAGGAAAGACATCGAAAGCATTTCAGGAGCAGGGACTTTTAAACCGAGCGATGAATCTTTCGCTATTCGAATTATTGGGAGATGCGAATGGAATTAACGAAGAAGAAGCAATTTACAATGCCATCGAAGCAAGTCATTTACAGGACTATGCCATATCGCTATTCAACCCAAGCAATTGCTCCCGATTATTTATAGAATCTGAATCTAACTAACATGACAGATAACTTAAACCGTTCGCAGGCTCCATCGGTCTCGCTATCTAATGACATAAATTACATTGCACCAGAGTGTCACTTCACTCCAGCGGGTGTACCTGTGTATTTGATGCGCAATGAAACCAGCGAAGCCGTTAAATTGGAGTTGATTTTTGACGCAGGCTCTATTTACGATAAAAAACCTGTGGCAGGATTAACCACCGGGATGCTTTTAGCAGGCACCGCAGACAAAACTATGGCAGAAATCAACGACATGATTGATGACCACGGGGGATATTTCAATGCGAGTATAAGCGCTGACTATGCTTACTTAAACATATTCGGTTTAAATGAATCCATGGATCAATTAATCCCTATCATTGAGGAAGCGCTTTATCATGCAAACTTTCCGGAAACCGAATTGATCCAACTGAAAGCAGAACGCAAACAAAACTTGATGGTGTCACTCGAAAAAGTAAGCACCCTAGCACAGCGCGGCTTGCAAGAACACCTGTTTAAGGGAACACCGTACGGTAGGATTAATCAACCCGACGACTTTGATGGGGTTACACGAGCTGACATTCAGGCATTTTTTGAAACATATTTTAAAAAAGGACTAAGAAAAATCAACTGGGTAGGTAATCCAAATGCAGCACAATTAGAGGGTATTTTACAATGTTTTGAACGTTGGAGTAATGAGGTTACAACACCTGTAAAAGTTAATTACAACCCATCCCTCGAACGTATTGAAGTGAAGAAAACTGATGCGGTGCAAACTGGTATTCGTATGGGTAAAATTCTGTTTGACCGATCTCATCCGGATTATCATAAAATGACCGTGGTTAATACAATTTTAGGAGAATACTTTGGGAGTCGATTGATGTCGAATATTCGCGAGGACAAAGGCTATACCTATGGCATTGGGAGTTACCTTGGAGAAAATCAATCCAACGGGTATTTTGTAATAGCTACGGAAGTTGGGAATGAATTTTTAGCGGATACCTTGGTTCAAATTCATGCAGAAATCGAACGGATGCGAACGGAATTAGTTTCATCTGAAGAATTAAGCTTGGTTAAAAACTATTTATCCGGTCAGTTCCTTCGAAGCGCCGATGGTCCATTTGCTATGATGGATTTATTTTCGATGGCAGAAATCAGAGGACTTGATTATTCCTTCTACCAAAATGCCTTGCGCACCATTGAAGAAATTACATCCGAGGAAATCATGGAAACGGCATTAACCCATCTAAATCCTGAAGACATGCTGATTGTTACGGCGGGATAGCAACTTCTTTCTCTTCCTTTCGTACAATTTTCTTAAGGACTTGACGTTCCTCACGCGCGCATGAGATATTTCTTACTTTTCACTTTATTTCTTTTAGGATTTAATCTATCCTTTGCATCGCATGTGATGGGTGGGGAAATCACGTGGAAATGCGGTGGAAACGGCGGATATCTCTTTGAATTGGTATTTTACCGTGACTGTAACGGAGCCGAAATTAATGTGCTCTCCGAAAATCTCCGCGTATGGAACCATCCGAGCGTAACGAACATCACAGTGAATTATATCTCTCGTACCGATATTTCACCAAGCTGCACCCAAGTTTCAGGCGGTCCGCAACCCCTTGATTGTGGAACTGGATCCAATGGTGGCAATGGAATCGGTGCAACGGAGAAAGTCATTTATAGGTCATCCGAAATCATGTTACCCGGAACCCCACCTGCTCAAGGATGGATTTTTACCTATGAGAATTTCGCACGCTCAAATGCCATTACCAACTTAACCAATCCCTCCACCTATGGCATGACCATTTCAGCCACTATGTTTGCTATCGGAGGACAATCAGGCTGTCAAGACAACTCACCACAATTCCTTCAATCGCCTTATTTTGTAAGTTGTGTTGGTGATCCCTTCGTGTATAACATGAATGCCATAGATCCAGACATGGATTCCTTGCGCTTTGAATTTAGCGCACCTCTCAATCATTTTCCACAAGGCAGCTTCAATCCCCCCGTGAATCCAGCTCCAGTACCTTTCGACCCTGGATTCACGTTTCAATCTCCCACGCCTTCCGCGTCCATTAGTCCAGGAAGTATTCCCGCGCAGCTAAACCCTCAAAATGGCGAATTAACCTTTACCTCTACCCTACAAGGTAATTTTGTCGTTAAAATCAAGGTGTCTTCTTATCGCTTAGGTCAATTGATTTCTCAGGTTGAACGAGAAATGCAACTCATCGTAGTACCTTGTCAACCCAATAATGCGCCACAATTCACCCCCCCATTCGGCGGTTCATTTACCACTACCGTAGATGCTGGAGCCCTGGTTAATTTCAATCTTTCGGCATCGGATAATGGGTTCCTTCAAAATGGTGCAGCACAATCGGTTACCATCAGTGCAACGGGCCCCATGTTCGGAACCAATTTCACGGCGGCAACCGGTTGCGGAATTGAACCCTGTGCATTTACCACCGGATTACCTGCCACTGGGGTTGGACAAGCAAACGTCCCATTTACATGGCAAACCGACTGTGACCACCTCATAAACTCCTTTGGAATTGCAGCCGAAACCGTTCCTTACTTTTTTGTATTCAAAGCGCAGGACAATTATTGTCAAGTTCCGAAAGTTAGTTACGCCACCGTACAAATCAATGTGCGTAATCCTGGAATCATCGCAGCGCCTAACTTAAACTGCATTAGCTATACCAACGGGAACTATGCACTCTCGTGGAATCCCGTCTCAAATCCACTGAACACCTTTGTTTCTTATTCGCTGTATTCCCTTCAAAACGGATTGATTACAACCATCAACGACATCAACACTACGACCTTTGCTATCGGCGCGGCACAAGCAAATCAAGATTTCTATTTGGGCGTAGTATCCGGTTGCAACGGAAGCATCACCCGATTCAGTGACACCTTGCACCCTATCATCCTTCAATTAACCAACCCGAACAATGGAACTGCCTTGCTTCAATGGAATGCACCAAGCGCAATAAACCTTGGGGGCTTTTATCACATTTATCAGCAAACAGGAAATGGACCGTGGGTTTTATACGACAGCGTTCCGTATGGAACTACTTTCTATAAAGACACTGTGCGTATTTGTAATGGGACATTGGGCTATCAAATTGTATATCCTTATGGCGGATGTAGTTTTGAATCCAATACCCCAAGCGACCAATTTGAAGACATGCTTACGCCGGTCATCCCAATCATTCAAGGTCTAGGATTTGATCCTGCCAGTGGAAACCTCATCTTAACGTGGAATCAAAACAGTCAATCAGACACGTATGGCTATGTAATTTACACCTTGGATGCCAACAACGTACTGTATGAAATCGATACCGTATGGGGAATCTCCAACACCTCGTACACCTATGTCCCAAGTGGTTCTGGTCCATTTACGTTCTCAGTCGCTGCCTTTGATTCTTGCTTTACGACTTCCGTACCCATCACCTACCAAACCTCGGGGAAAGCTCCGCTAAATGCAAGTATCCGCTTAGATGGGGCCATTAATGCATGTGATCAGTCCATAAACTTAGCATGGACAGCATATCTCGGATGGAGTGTAAGCTCTTATCAAGTGTATTCGTATGAAAACGGGCAGTTGGTTTTGCTAGGTACAACAAATGCCTTGAACAGCACCATCGACGTAGTGGGCGGAAATACCTACACACTTTTCATACAAGCCAATCTCGGTAATGGAAATGCCGTACTTTCTAATCCGTATACCTTTATTGTACCCCTTCCCGGACAACCCAACTTTCATTACCTACAAGCGGCAAGTGTAAGTGGGAATTCCGTTGAAATACGCGTATATGTGGATCAAAACGCTGGGATTAACCAGGTACAAATTGAACGAGAAGAAACACCAGGAAATTACACAGCAATTGGAACGGCAACCGTAGTAAATAACTTGGCTCAGTATACCGACGCACAAGTAGACGTAATGAACCAAACGAATCGATACCGCTCCAAATACATCGACACGTGCGGAAACATCGGTAGTCCATCCAATGCAGCCACCACTATTTTAGCAACAGGAAAAGCAGATAACGAAACGCAAATCAATGTAATCAGTTGGACCCCTTACCTTGGGTTTGAAGTTGGGGTGAGCACGTATGAGGTATATCGAATCGAGCCGGATGGTTCTGCTACCCTCATTCAAACGGTTCCAAATGGACAATATAGTGTGGAGGACAGTGTCGATTCTGGTCCATACCCCGGCGAGATCTGTTATTATATCGAGGCCCGAGAACTCATCAACAATTACGGAATCGAAGAACGGTGCGCGAGCAATACGGTTTGCCTCACCTATACCCCAATAATCTACATTCCCAACAGTGTATTTCCGGAAGGCATTAACAATGTATTTAAACCGGTCGCCACCAACATCGACCCGAGTAAATTTAAAATGACCATCATGAATCGATGGAGCAATATCATCTTTGAAACGACGGATTACAACTTGGGGTGGAACGGTCGTTTACAAGCAAATAACGAACTAGTTCCAAACGATATGTACATTTACGTGATGGAATTTTATGATGCTGCAGGGAATCAATTAATCAAACGAGGAGAGGTATATGTTATTCGCTAAGAATTCTCGTATTTTAATTATTCAAACGGCATTTCTTGGCGATGTCATACTGGCAACATCTGTGGTTAATTCAATCAAAGCGCAATATCCAGAGGCGCAGGTTGATTTATTGGTAAAAAAAGGAAATGAAGGGCTCGTGCTTGGACACCCTAATTTGAATCGGGTGCTCACCTTTGATAAATCGAGAAAATGGCGGGAAATGTTACGGATTATTCGGGCTAACCGAGCGACACCCTATGATTTCATTGTAAACCTGCATCGCTTTGCATCTTCTGGACTTATTGCGGTGCTTAGTAAAAGTAAAACCATTGGCTTCAACAAAAATCCCTTGGCCCGATTTTATAACTTAAAACTTCCGCATCCCATCTCAAAAGGCATTCATGAAATTGACCGGAATTTCAGTTTAATCGCTGCGCTTGGCATTAAGCACTTGGTAAAGCCATCCATAGTACCAAGCGAGGAAGCGATGCAAAAAGTTACAGAATATCAGAGTACGCCTTATGTGTGTTTCGCGCCTGCATCGGTTTGGGCAACGAAGCAACTTCCAATCGAAAAATGGGTGGAGCTTTCAGAAAAGCAAGATCACATAATCTACCTCCTTGGTGGTCCAAATGACCGCACACTCTGCGAAACCATAAAAACTAAAAACCCTTCACGTATTCATAATTTAGCAGGCGAACTTTCGCTCATGGAATCTGTCGCACTGATGAAAGGAGCCGTTAGGAATTTTGTGAATGATTCGGGACCCTTACATTTTGCTTCTGCGGTAAATGCGCCGGTTACGGCCTATTTTTGTTCTACTGTGACAGACTTTGGCTTTGGTCCCTTGTCGGATGATTCAGAAGTCAATGAAGTTACGGGACTTGCGTGCCGTCCGTGCGGCTTGCACGGAAAGAAAGAATGCCCGGAGGGTCATTTTAAGTGCGGCAAGGAGATGGTGGTATAGAAGTTCCACGGGATTTGAAATCCCGTGGAACTTTGTACAGGGATTTGAAATCCCGAAGTTCATTTTAAATGCGGCCCTTCGACAGGCTCAGGGACCGCAAGCACGACAGGCTCAGGGACCGCAAGCACGAAAGGCTCAGGGACCGCTTTATTCCTAAATGTTAAAAAACAGGTGCGGTCCCTGAGCTTGTCGAAGGGCGCACCCAGAAGGATTGATTACTTAATCAAATTAACATGCCCCACAAACTCTTTATCCTCCTGCGTTTGTAGCACTTGGAAGTTTAGAACCCAGGTGTAGGTACCAGACTGACAATTGGTATGGTTTGGTCCATAGTCGCCACCCCATCCTGTGTATGGATCTTTGGATTCAAATACTAG
>JBEGMB010000190.1:0-8478 GCA_041183245.1 Bacteroidota bacterium | reverse complement strand
ATGTCCAATGTGCTTACATATCCGGTCTTTACGCAGCCTTTAACGGCCGATCTTAACACGAATGCAACGCCAGAATTTTGGGTTGATGAGTCAACCATTCATTGGAAGGAATTAGAGCATGCGTACTTCAAGGTCTTTGATTTATCAGGACGCTTGGTTTCATCGGGAGTGATGAATGGAGTGAGTGGCAAGCAATGCTTGGATTTGAATGCTGGTAATTATTTCGTCACGGTGTTTGATTCTACACATCAAGCTATCTTAAGTAAGCAATGTATTATCTTACATCCGTGATCCGTTCGTACCGCCTTGGTGGTATCTTAATGTTGTTGCTATGCTGCTCGTGCGAGTCTCCTGAAGATTTAAGTAAAGAATATCCATTCCCTGTTGATAATCCACCGTCAGCCCAAAAAATTGAATTGGGTCGAGCCTTATTCTTTGATAAGCGATTGTCCCTCGATGAATCCATAGCTTGCGCCGATTGTCATAATCCCGCTTTCGCGTTTACCGATCGAAAAGCTGTGAGTGATGGAATTAATGGGAAGCACTCCGAACGCAACGCACCGACCCTTCTAAATAGTGCATTTTTGCAAACGGTCATGTTTGATGCCCACCTTAAGACCTTAGAGCTTCAGGTAATTGTTCCAATTCAAGAAGCCACAGAAATGGGACATAATATGAAAGTACTAATCCCTAAATTGCGCGCCATTCCGGAATATCAGAAAGCAGCCAAGACCTTGTTTAATCGTGATTTTGATGCGTGGGTTTTAACACGAAGTATCGCAGCCTTTGAACGAGGCTTGATTTCTTTAAATAGTCCTTATGACCAATATATGAAAGGAAACAAACGTGCCTTGAGTAGTGAACAACAAGCGGGCATGAAACTGTTTAATTCGCTGTATTGTACAACGTGTCACCCTGCACCGTATTTCACCAATTTTAAAGCAGAAAATAATGGGCTTTATCTTGACTATGGAACTGACAAAGGCCGATTTAGGATAAACCTCGATAGCGCTGATATTGGTTTTTTCAAAACGCCAACGCTTAGGAATATTGAACTGACCTATCCGTACATGCATGACGGCAGTCTGCAATCCTTGGATGAGGTGATTGAGCATTATGTGGCTGGTGGTAAGCACCCGAAAGGCCAGCATCCGAGTATATTACGATTCCAGCTTACTACACGGGAAAAGAAACAACTAATCTCTTTTTTAGGTGCCCTTACGGATACGAGTTATCTTAAAAATTTTTAATCTCATGCTTCTTGATAAACTTACCGAGCGCTTTGAAGAATCCATTGAAACCATTAACGTAGGAGACGAAACCTTAGGTGTATTAAAACTCAATGGGGCACGAGGCACGGTGCTTTGCACCTTGGATTTGGGTGAGTATCAAATGCCAGTTCCGTCGAAGTATGAAGCAGAGGCAAGCATTGAGTTATTCATCTTGCTTCCAGAATATTGGGAAACAACCTTGGATGAAGTCTTATTCCATTGGGCAGCTCAACGCTTAGTTGCGATAAAAAGTAGGTTAAGATCTGATCATTGGGCAATTTCAGGCCACACCTTTAGTTTGGGTGAACTCCCACCGGGTAGGTTTAAAGACCTTGGGTTCTCTGCACTGCTGATGATGGATCCAATGGCCGTAGAGGAACTTAAAACGCCCGTACAATTGGGAGAAAAGGCTCGCTATTTTAAAGCCTTATGTCCAATTTTTAAAATGGAAAAGGATGTAAAAGAGGCCCGCGGAATGGATAAATTTATGATTCGAATGATGGATAAAGGTGTTACTGAGAAATTAGATGAATTTAGAGAATCCGTAATTAAACCAAGATTTTTATTTTGGAGGTAAGCAAGAACAGGGAACAATGGGCTGCTTTTGCCTTATTGATGGTAAATTTAATATACGGTGCAAGCCATGTCTTGGCTAAAGGCGTGATGCCCGTTTATTTGTCTCCGACCGTCTTTATTTTATTTCGCGTTGTTGGTGCAGTGTTACTTTTTTGGATGATTTTTCCTTTTGTTAAGGGAGGCCTTATCTTGAAGAGCGATTTATTGCGTTTCGCCGCTTGTGGATTATTTGGTGTGACCGTAAATCAGCTGTTATTTTTTCATGGATTAAATGCATCTTCTCCAATGAATGCGGGAATAATTATGGCATTGAATCCGATTATGGTTGCTGTGCTTTCTTTTTTTTGGTTGAAAGAACGTCTCACACGCAAGCAGTGGCTAGGAATAAGCATTGGCGCTACAAGTGCCATCGTGTTAACAAGCTACGGAACACATACCGTTCAGGCACAACTTGGTGATTTTTACCTCATTGGTAATTCATTGAGTTATGCCGTGTATTTAATACTGGTTAAACCATTGATGCAAAAGTATAATCCCTTGGTTGTTATTACCTGGGTATTCACCTTTGGAACATTCTTTTTATTGGCATTTCCACCGTTATATGGTGATTTAATACAAACGAATCTTGATGTGATTCCGTGGCACATTTGGTTAAAGATAATTTATGTGGTGGTTGGCGTTACCTTTTTAACGTATTTACTTACCGTAGTTGGACTTAAGTATGTGAGTTCAACAGCAGCTTCGGTATTCATTTATGTACAACCAATCTTTGTGATTACGTTTTCTTATTTGTTTGCCTTAATTGGTTGGTCAGCGGATTATACAAACCAAATTACACCGTCAAAACTCGTGTTAATGGCACTTATCTTTTATGGTGTGCATTTAACCCTTGGAAAGCGTAACTTTGATGAAAATTAGAACTCATAACCTTGAAAATTAGTTTTGCGTAATGTATTTCAGACTTTTATTTTTTCTCTATGCTTCTTTTTTTTCTCTCGCTGCGCTTGCTCAAAAGCAAGTTATTGATCACAATGCCTATCCGCGTTGGAATCGAATCGATAAGGTAAAGCTTTCTAATCAAGGCGCTTGGTTAACGTTTGAAGTGTTGCCATTGAAAGGCGATGGGTATCTGCATTGGCAGCATGTTCCTAGCGGGTCTAAAGATTCCATGTTTGCTGCTAAAGATTTACAAATGAACGAGTCTGGCTCCCTAATGGCTTGGCGAAGAACTGCAGGATTTGATACCTTGAGAACTTGTGAGTTGAATAAAATAGATAAAAAGAAGTGGCCAAAAGATACTATGGTGGTTTATAATTCCATCAAGGACACCCTTCGAAAAGAACCTCAGGTTAAAAGATTTCAAGTATCTGAATCAGCGGATTATTTGGCGTTTTTGAAAGAGCAAAACGATAAACCACAACCCACAACAATTGAATCCCCAAAGAAGTGTTGGTTTAATGGCAAAAAGAAACCGATTACCCCAAGTAAGGAAATAAAATCTGATGGGACTACCTTGATTCTTGAAAACTGGGATTATCGCTTATTTCAAGTAAACAATACGACCGATTTCTTGATGTCGAAACAGGGTGATTTAGCCTATATTACCCAAGAAAAAGGCAAGCAAGATACCTTCAGGTTATGGGTCATTTCGCCTATTGATCTAATGCCAATTATGGTAGGCAAATCACAACGGAGTATTAAATCACTTCAATGGAATAAAGAAGGGAATATGTTAGCCTATCTTTACACTTCCGATACCAATAAAATTAAGCAGTATGAATTGGGAGTTTATTCATTACTGAAAGATTCATTGATAACCTTCGGCGATTCAACCACCACAAAACCTTTCGGTTTTAAGGGCGTGAATGATAAGGTGCAGCCCACATTTTTTGATTATTTACCCTATGTAAAATTTACGTTGAGCGATCGTGTGGTTTATCAAAAAGATACGTTGTTGGAGTCTGAAAAAGTGCGCTTAGATTTATGGTCCCCTTCCGATCTTACCTTGCAACCACAACAATTATTGGAGCTTAAAGACGGGGATAAATCGGGAGATGTTATCGCGTTGCATTTAACCGATTTTACACCCATGTTGTGGTGTCCAGATTCATTACAGGGGTCGTTCAATATTCATCGACAAAGTAATTATTCGTTAGTGTATGATAATAATCCCTATGCGATTCAAGCGCAATGGAAAAACCCATCCCTGAGCGATGTGTATCGTTTAGACCTTCGCACAGGAACCCAAGTACTACTTAAAAAAGCGATAGCCTATGTTGGGCATCTATCCAACGATGGAAGTTCAATGACCTATTTTGATCCGAATCGTAAAAATCACTACCTACTTCAAATCGATCAAAACTTGAATGAAATCTGCATGAGTTGTACAGTGAAAGAACCATGGGAAGAAGACCTTAACGGCCAACCAATGGATCCAGGTCCTGCAGCCACCTATGGATTTAATGCCAACGGTGATGCGTATTATTATGCTTCTCAAGATAATATCTATGAGTTTGATTTAAGCACGAAAAAAAATCGATGTTTGACATTCGATGATACTAAGAATACAGATTGGGAATGGATTAAATGGAATCCAGACTCAACCAATGTAGCTTGGAATAGTGGGTATTTACAAGCAAGAAATTGCGAGACAAAAAAAGTCTCTATTTGGACGGCAACGCCTTTGTTTTTATTTAAGTTGTTGGATCGGGGGGATTACAAAGTTTTGTCTTTCACTAAAGCAAAGGATACATCGGTATATGTGCTTCGTCGCATGCGGGTTGATCAGTTTCCTGATGTTGAGGTCGGTGGCACCTTTGGTGTTTTTAAAAGAGTCTCATGGGCAAATCCTCAGCAGGCTGAATACAATTGGGCGACTTCAGAACTCATTCGATGGAAGAGTTATAATGGAATCCATTTAGAAGGAATCGTATACAAACCGGAAAATTATGATGCCACTAAAAAATATCCACTCTTGGTGTATTATTATGAACTGAATGGAGATAACTTGCATAGTTATCGTGGCCCAGCCCCTACAGCTAGTACAATCAATCCAACCGAATATGCATCAGCAGGGTATGTAGTATTGATTCCAGATATTCGGTATAGACCAGGGTATCCGGCAAAAGGAGCCTATGATTGCATCATGAGCGGAACCGATTACATGCTTAAGAATTATTCGATTGATTCTACACGAATGGGCTTGCAAGGTCAAAGCTGGGGAGGGTATCAAACCGCCCAACTCATTACGATGACTAACCGATATAAAGCGGCAATGGCTGGAGCACCGGTAAGTAATATGTTTTCCGCATACGGTGGAATCCGCTGGGGTAGTGGATTAAATCGTCAATTTCAATATGAATCTACCCAAAGTAGAATTGGGGCAACCATATGGGAGCGCCCTGACTTGTACATAGAGAACTCGCCAATTTTTCACTTACCCAAGGTGAATACTCCCTTACTCGTTATGGCAAATGACAAAGATGGGGCTGTTCCATGGTATCAAGGCATTGAGTTATATACCGGATTACGTCGCCTTGGTAAACCTTGTTGGATGTTAAACTATAACGACGACGACCACAACCTGACCCGCTTACCTAATAAATTGGATTTAAGCATTAGAATGCGTCAATTTTTTGATTTTTTCTTGAATAATGGAGAACAACCCTTATGGATGAAAGAAGGAATTGAAGCGCGAGAAAAAGGAAAAGAATTTAAGTATTAACGATAATATATATCACTATGGAATACCTAAAGAACTTCATCGATGGGGCATATCATGCACCAGTTTCTGGACAATATATGGACAATGTAAATCCAGCAACAGGGGAAGTTTATTCTCAAATACCGAGATCCGGAGCAGCTGATTTAACCATGGCAGTGAATGCCG
Source organism: Bacteroidota bacterium (assembly GCA_041183245.1). Lineage (GTDB taxonomy): Bacteria > Bacteroidota > Bacteroidia > Flavobacteriales_D > Crocinitomicaceae > UBA952. The sequence goes on along the minus strand of JBEGMB010000190.1, from coordinate 2,742 downwards.
CTGAACGTGCTTTCCCTATTTGGTCAGGGATGTCTGTGAATGAACGAAGTGCAATCTTACTTCGTCTGGCTGCTGGTATTGAAGCGCGCATGAAGGAATTTGTTGTGGCAGAGTCCCGAGATAATGGCAAACCCGAAAAGTTAGCGGCACACGTGGATATCCCACGCGCTGTTTCGAATTTTCACTTTTTCGCTACAGCTATTGAACATTTTTCTTCGGAATCTCATTACATGGAACATGTTGGAATTAACTTCACAACCCGTCGACCGATAGGAATTGTAGGGTGTATTTCACCGTGGAATCTCCCCTTGTATTTATTCTCATGGAAAATCGCCCCGGCCTTAGCAGCAGGGAATTGTGTGATCGCTAAACCAAGTGAGATTACTCCATATACAGCTTCCTTGCTTGGGGACATTGCAAATGAAGCGGGAATGCCGGCTGGCGTATTGAATATTTTGCATGGCACCGGCCCGGAGATTGGCAATGAAATAGTTTCTCACCCGAAAATTAAGGCAATTTCCTTCACCGGTGGAACAGCGACCGGACAACATATTGCAGGCATTGCCGCACCCATGTTTAAGAAACTTAGCCTGGAATTAGGAGGAAAAAATCCAACCATTGTTTTTCCGGATGTAGATATTAAACAAACCGTAAAAGAAGTCTTCAGGTCATCCTTTTCTAATCAAGGTCAAATCTGTTTATGCGGGTCAAGAATTTTTGTCCACCAAGATATTTATGAGGCCTTTAAAACCGCTTTTGTGGATTGGGTATCCTCCGCTAAAGTTAGTTATCCCGCAGATCCTAACGCGCAAATCGGTGCTGTAGTTTCTAAGGGTCATATGGAGAAAATCCTCGGATATATAGCATTAGCCAAGGAAGAAGGAGGACGTGTTTTAACTGGCGGTGCGCGCGTTCGCCTCGAAGCACCTTATCAGGATGGGTACTACCTTGCACCTACAGTTATTGAAGGGCTTTCTAATACGTGTAGAACGAACCAAGAGGAAATTTTTGGACCCGTGGTTTCTATAATGTCTTTTACTGAGGAGTCCGAAGTACTTGCAATGGCAAACGATACCAAATATGGCTTAGCGGCTTCAGTTTGGACCAAGGACTTAAATGTGGCACATCGTATGGCTGATCGCTTAGAAATGGGGATTGTGTGGGTGAATTCTTGGTTAATTAGAGACCTAAGAACTCCTTTTGGTGGAATGAAAGATTCAGGAGTAGGTAGAGAAGGGGGATGGGAAGCTTTACGGTTTTTTACAGAACCTAAGAATATTTTTATCAAGTACGAGTAAGTGCCAAACGTTGGATTAATCTTCAACCGCAAGCACAGCACTTATTTCAGGAACAGCTTTTTTTATTGTTTCTTCTATCCCGCCACGTAAGGTTGATTGTTTCATTGAACAGTCTTTACACGAACCAGTCAAACGAACTTTTACAATGCGGTCCGATGTTACCTCAACCAGTTCAACATCTCCACCGTCGTCATTTAGAAAAGGCCGAATTAATGAAATAGCTGAATTCACTTTTTGTTCAATACTTTCCATTCTAAACTTATTGTTTTAAGGCATTTAACCGTGTGGTAAAGTTATGAACTAATTCTTCAAATGCCAATCCGATCACTGACCCTTTCTGAAGCACGGCAGGGCGTCCCACATCTCCTGCTTCACGTATGCTTTGAACTAAGGGAATTGCCCCAAGAAATTCAATTCCCATACCGTTTGCTAAATTCTTTGCGCCGTCTCTTCCAAAAATATAATATTTGTTTTCGGGTAATTCTTCGGGGGTAAACCAGGCCATATTTTCAACGATTCCAACAATTGGAACGTTTAATCCATCCACTCTAAACATGTTGATTCCTCTCCGAGCATCAGCAAGAGCCACTTCTTGTGGTGTGCTAATGATCACTACGCCATCTAATGGTAAGGTTTGAAGCAATGATAGGTGAATGTCTCCGGTACCAGGAGGTAAATCGATGAGTAAATAATCAAGTTTTCCCCAATTCCCTTCGGTAATCATTTGAGTTAAGGCCTTAGAAGCCATTGGTCCACGCCAAACAACCGCATTTTCTTGATCCGTAAAAAAACCAATGGATAATAGTTTAACGTTATAGTTTACTACAGGTTCAATCATTGATTTACCGTTTACCTCAACCATGGTTGGGCGTTGACCAACAACGTCGAACATCGTCGGCATACTCGGACCATAAATGTCAGCATCAATTAATCCAACCGAGAATCCTGCCTGAGCTAATCCTGCGGCTAAATTGGCTGTAAGCGTAGATTTCCCCACACCTCCTTTTCCTGAGGCAATCGCTACGACGTGAGTGACTTCCGGAAGTATGCTCCGTCTACCTTTTCGCTCAGTGCCCGTTACTGCTTTTACTTCGCATTCAATGCGTACATCCTCACCTAATTCTTTTGTTAATCTAAATCGAATGGCTTCTTCCATGCGTTTTCTTGCATGCAACGCGGGATTAATGCTGTTCACTTGAATATAAACACGGCCATTCTCTATTTCAATATTCCCTACCAAATTGGCACTGACAATGTCTTGTTTAGATTCTGGGTCTGGAATGTTTGCTAATGCATTTAATACGGCTTCTCTTGAAATCACTCGGGTTTGATTTTAAAGGATTTTACTGACTTTTCCATGAGATCAACTACGGGTTTACTGTCACCGCCCGCTCTATTTTTAATCTCATAATAATAATCGCCTAGTTTAGTTAAACTATAAATG
>JBEGMB010000189.1:0-3803 GCA_041183245.1 Bacteroidota bacterium | reverse complement strand
TGCTTAATTGCCTTAGCGGGTTGGATCGGTTCTGCGAGGATCCTTCCAGTGTTCAGTGCAATAAGGGTGAGTAATGCGATGCGTTTCATATGGTCCTCTAACGAATTGTCTGTTTCAAGGTTTCATTATTTGATTTTTTATAACAAAAACAGCCAATTTGTCCTTTGTATTAGGGGGTAAGATGTCAAAATGACGTGTTTCTTGGGATGGTTTGTGATTTGAGAACTATTTCGAAACAAAAATTAAAACCGAAATGGATTTAACTAAATTAACGTCCTTGGCTCAAGAGGCTTTACAGAAAGCACAGGAATTAGCTCAAGAAAACCAGCACCAAGTATTAGATACTGGACACATGCTAATGGGACTTCTAACGGTAGACAAGGAGGTTGTACCGAGGTTGTTGGATAAGCAGGGTGTGAATCAGTCCGTGTTTCGTGCAGCAGTTAATGCTGTGGTTTCAGGGTATCCGAAGGTTCAGGGCGGAGAGCTGCATATTTCTAATGCGCTTTCTGCTGTCCTTAAAAAAGGTCTTACTGACCTGGATGCTTGGGGAGATACTTATTTGGCTGTTGATGCCTTGTTTTATTACGTGTGTCAATCCAAAGATTCCTTATCTCAATTAGTGAAAGATTCAGGGATTAATATTAATCAATTAAAAAAAGACATTATGGAAATGAGAAATGGAGAGAAAGTACAGAGTTCCAGTCAAGAAAACACCTATCAATCCTTAGAGAAATATGCGAAGAACTTGAATGAAATGGCTGCTAAAGGAAAACTTGATCCGGTAATTGGCCGCGACGAGGAGATTCGACGCGTGTTACAGATTTTAACCCGTAGAACCAAGAACAACCCGATCTTAATCGGAGAACCAGGGGTTGGTAAAACTGCTATTGCTGAAGGCTTGGCTCACCGAATCATTAGTGGAGATGTGCCTGAGAATTTAAAAACAAAGGTGGTTTACTCCTTAGACATGGGTTCGTTAATTGCCGGTGCAAAATACAAAGGAGAATTTGAGGAACGCTTGAAAGCCGTGGTTAAGGAAGTGATTAATTCGGATGGTGAAATCATTTTATTCATCGATGAAATCCACACCTTGGTTGGCGCGGGTGGCGGGGAAGGAGCCATGGATGCAGCAAATATTTTGAAACCGGCCTTGGCGCGCGGTGAATTGCGTGCGGTAGGAGCTACAACCCTAAATGAGTACCAAAAGTACTTTGAAAAAGATAAGGCCCTCGTGCGACGTTTCCAAACGGTGCTCGTAGATGAACCCGATACGGAAGATGCCATCGCTATCCTACGTGGAATTAAAGAGAAATATGAAAATCACCACAAGGTAATCATTAAAGATGCAGCCATAATTGCCGCAGTAGAGTTATCGCAGCGGTATATTTCTGACCGTCACCTTCCGGATAAAGCAATCGATTTAATCGATGAAGCCGCATCAAAACTTCGCATGGAGATCAATTCCAAACCGGAGGAATTGGATGAAATCGAGCGTAAGATCATGCAACTTGAAATTGAACGTGAAGCCCTAAAGCGCGAAAACAATACCGCAAAATTGGAAGCTGTTGAAAAAGACTTGGCCAATTTCAATGAAAAACGACAAGGTTTGACTTCCAAGTGGCAAACCGAGAAACAAATGTTAGAGTCTATTCAACATTCAAAAGAAGAAATTGAATTATTGAAATATGAGGCCGATGCCGCGGAGCGAGCCGGAGATTATGGTAAAGTAGCTGAAATTCGATACGGAAAAATTCAAGAGGCTGAGCGGAAGTTAGAGGATTCTAAGAAGACGTTGAGTGAAATTCAATCCGTATCTAAAATGATTAAGGAAGAAGTTGACACCGAAGAAATTGCTGAGGTAGTTTCTAAATGGACAGGGATTCCTGTGCAGAAAATGGTGGAAAGTGAAGTGAGCAAACTACTCAGGTTGGAGGATGAGCTTAAGAAACGCGTAGTTGGACAAGAAGAAGCCATTGAGGCCTTGTCGGATGCAGTACGACGATCCAGAGCAGGTCTGCAAGATGCTAGGCGTCCGATTGGTTCATTTATATTTCTAGGAACTACCGGTGTTGGAAAAACGGAATTGGCGAAAGCCTTAGCTGAGTTTTTATTCAACGATGAAAACGCGATGACACGCATCGACATGAGTGAATACCAAGAAAAGCATAGCGTAAGTCGCTTGGTGGGTGCGCCTCCGGGATATGTGGGCTATGATGAAGGTGGACAGCTTACGGAAGCCGTTCGCAGAAGACCCTATTCCATTGTATTGTTGGATGAAATTGAGAAGGCTCACCCGGATGTGTTTAATGTGCTCTTACAGGTGCTTGATGATGGCCGCCTAACCGATAACAAAGGGAGACTCGTGAACTTTAAGAATACCATTATTATTATGACTTCCAACATGGGTTCGCATATATTGCAAGAAGCCTTTGAAAACGCTAAGGAATCAGATTATCCGCGTATAGCAGAAAAGGCTAAAGTGCAGGTTCTGGAATTATTAAAGCAAACGATACGTCCTGAATTCTTGAATCGGATTGATGAGACCTTGTTATTCTTGCCACTAACCCGTTCGAATCTTAAAGATATTGTTCAAATTCAATTGGGTAACCTGAAGGCTCAACTCAAGGAGAAAGGAATTAAATTATTCATCGCCCCCGATGCGTTCGATTATATTGTAGAATTAGGCTACGATCCATTTTTTGGAGCACGTCCAGTGAAGCGAGTAATTCAAAAAGAAGTGCTGAATAGCTTGTCGAAGGCCTTACTTGCTAAGACGGTAGATATGACGCAAACGGTGGTTATGGACATGTTTGAAGGACAAATCGTATTCAGAAAGCCAGTGTTGGCAGAAGAAGAAATCGCGTAGATTCGTTCCACGGGATTTGAAATCCCGTGGAACGGTTACGCTCGTGATTTCAACAGAGTTATTCGGGATTTCAACAAAGTTCCACGGGATTTCAAATCCCGTGGAACTCTGTTTTAACATTTTTCTGCATTCCTTGGTAAATTAACCTCGTAACTATTTTTTATATTTGTATTATATAAATATAAAACAAAAATATGTCAACCTTTACGAGTTCTCTTCCTGATGATCTACTAGAAACATTGGCACAAAAAGCCAAAGAGCTATCGGTTCCCAAAAACACGCTAATAGAGCGGGCTCTTCGCATCTATCTTGAGCAGTTGAATCGAGCGGCTTATCTGAAATCCTACAAGCAAATGGCAGCTGATACCGATCTCCAAATGCTCGCTGAAGAAGGCATGGCGGATTACTTCACACAGTTGGAGGAAGAATGAAGCAGGGCGAAATTTGGTATACCGACTTGAATCCGGTAAAAGGAAGTGAGCAAGCTGGATTTAGGCCGGTTATTATCGTCAGTGGGAATTTGCTAAATCAACATGCTAATGTGGTTATTTGTATACCCTTAACCACGCAAATAAAAAACTACCATGGAAATCTCGTGTTGGATCCATCGCCCACGAATGGACTCTCAGCAAAATCCGAGGGGTTAACCTTACATGTTCGGTCTATCTCCAAAGCGAGATTGGTACAACGGTTGGGTAATATTTCGAAAACTGAGTTGAAGCAAATCCATACGTGCTTAAATGAAATTTTGACGTACTGAACGACGTTCCACAGGATTTCAACCGAGTTCCACGGGATTTCAAATCCCGTGGAACTCGGTATAAAAAAATAGCGAGAGCAGCAGCAATACTCCTCCGACTCCATCGGAGTCGCATGTTATAACGCAAGATACAACACCATACCCTCGACTCCAGCGGAGTCGAGGGTATGGTGT
>JBEGMB010000188.1:0-6373 GCA_041183245.1 Bacteroidota bacterium | reverse complement strand
TCTTTGATGAGTTCGTGAATATGTAATTCTCGTTCTTTTAGGTTGCTTAAGGCACGAAGCGCTTGAAGATGAGCTTGGTGTGCTATCGAAATTGATTTCATATGTTTTGGGTTAATTGTTAGATAATACTTGTGAACCGGCATGCGGAATAGTCATCCATTTTGAGAAATTAATGTCATAAAAATTGAAGTAGGTGCCAGCCGCTTCTTTTTCGATGATGTCAATTTTACGTGTGCTTTTAGGCAATGCCGGGAAGAGTAGCGTATAATATAAATATTCACCGCTTCGTTTGAAGAAGTGTTTAGTTGGTGCAATTGGGATATTGATCGCCTGAATTAAGGTGTACTTCGTTTCAGATCCTACAGGACGTATAAAGCTATTCCTTTCTATCTGCACCCAGCCACCGTTGATGTAATAGGAGGGCGCTTTGTATACGAAATCTATACGGGTATATTCATCCGTACATTCGATGCACTTAATCACATGTGAGGCTTTGTAATTGGTGCCCTCAGGATTGTATAGCACCAGTCCCTCTTGTTGCTTTTCTTGAATTGTTTTTTCTCTTGTTTTTTCAATTTCTGTTTCCATAGGTTAATTTTTGAACAAAGATGCAACGAGAAAATTAGTTGCGAAATAATACTCCGTATAGTATGTGCGGGGTATTGTAATTTTATTATTTTTGTAAAAAAAAACTATGCCGATTAGTAAAAATGCCATGCGAAGATGCTTGATTATTGATCAAGTGATTTGTGACCGACACTATCATAAACCCAATATGCAGCGAATTATTGATGTATGTCGGGAGCAAGGAATTGAGGTGTCAAGCGAGACGATTCAAAAAGACATTAACATGATGAAAAAAGACCGTCCCAACGGATTTGGAGCACCGATTAAATTTGATTTTCAGCTGCAGGAATACATTTATACGGATCCAAAATTCACCATCAATGGCGTTAAGTTATCACCGGAAGATGCGTCGGTCCTTGCGGAATCACTCGTTTTAATTAAATGCATGATGCGCACCGAATTGGGAGATAAATTAAGACATGCCATGGAAAAGGTGCTGTCCTCCTCCTTAGAAGAGGTCGACCAAAATGAACGATACCCCATATTAAAAACCATGGAGCCTCCGCGTTCCAGGGGATATGAGTTTATGGATTTATTAATCGATTGCTGTAAAGTGGGTATTCCAATTTCTTTCATCCATTATTCATATAAAAATGAACGATTCAAGTCGATTGTGCTTCATCCGTATGTAGTAAGAGAATTTGATAATCGATGGTATGTATACGGATTTAGTGAAACACATAATGCGCTCCGCTCCTTTGGTTTAGACCGTATCTATGAACCTATTAAGTTAGATAGGAAATACCAAAAAGGGAATACCCGTCAAATTCTTAGTTTTTTAAATGACATGTACGGCGTTTTTCCTTTAGAGGTAGAAACACCGGTCGAGGTTGTCTTACGTGCGGACCCACTCACTACAAAATTTCTTACCGCTTATCCCATACATGATACCCAAGAGCTCAATAAATTCAGAAATGGTGGTGCACACGTTAATTTAAAGCTTATTCCTACGATGGAATTAATTCACTTGGTTTGGTCTTATGGTCCTTCGTTGCGGATCATAGCTCCTGAATGGTTAATAGAAAAACAAAAATCCCTTAAAACACGCATATGAAAACAAGCGATAAAACACTAATTTGGCATTTGGATGTTAGGAGAAAGACCTTACAGCTATTACGGGTAACCTCGAATGAATTTACGACGCGTTTAGATTTTGGGTATCAAATGGACACGATGTACGATTATGATTGGTGGATTAATATCGATCCAAATACGCATTTGCTTACCTCGGCAAGTACTAAGAAGTTTCGAATGCAAGATCAATTAAATATTGCGACTGCACCTAATAAAAACATGTACAAAGCTCGAACAGATTGGCAGTTTTTTAGTTTGTTCTTTGCGCCATTACCGCAAGAGGATCAAAAGATTTCATTAATTGAATTTGAAACGGCTACGCGCACGGGATTTAACATGTACGATATTGAACTTCAACTAAAGGTTTCTATGGAGATGAAACGTTAAGGGCTTAAAAACTAACACCCCAACTCACATAAATCGCAGGCTAGTTATTTTTCAAAATTGGAATTTGAATGCCAATTAATTTCTGGATGTCACGAATATAGGCTCGTTCGTCTTGATCGCAAAAAGAAATGGCTCTTCCACTAGCACCCGCTCTTCCGGTTCTACCAATGCGGTGAACGTAGGTTTCAGGTATGTTCGGTATGTCGTAATTGATTACTAATTCCAATTCGTCTATATCAATTCCCCGCGCAGCGATATCGGTTGCAACCAATACCCGAAGCTTGTTGTTTTTAAATCCGTTTAACGCATTTTGTCTTGCGTTTTGTGATTTGTTTCCGTGAATTGCCGCCGCTGTAATTTGTGCTTTTGCTAATATTTTAACGATGCGATCCGCCCCGTGCTTTGTTCGCGTAAAAACCAAGATCGAAGGAGTGCTATCTTCTTTTAAAAGGTGCAATAATAGATCTTTTTTCTCCGCTGTGTTTACGTAGTATAATCCCTGTTGTATGGTTTCGGCTGTAGAAGATACCGGAGTTACAATTACCTGTTCGGGATCCGTTAAGATGGTGCTAGCCAATGTTTTGATTTCTTTTGGCATCGTGGCCGAGAAAAACAAGGTTTGACGTTTAGCGGGGATGAGTTTTATTACGCGTTTCACATCGTGTATAAATCCCATGTCTAGCATGCGATCGGCCTCATCCAAGACAAATATCTCAAGATGCCTTAAGTCAATAAATCCTTGTTGCACCAAATCCAATAAGCGTCCCGGTGTAGCAACTAATATATCAACCCCGTTTTTAAGTTGATTTACCTGACCGTGTTGACTTACGCCACCAAAGATTACGGCATGACGGTGATCCAATTCTTTTCCATAAGCCTTAATGTTATCTTCGATTTGAATCGCAAGTTCTCTTGTTGGCGTTAGGATTAAGGTGCGTATACGTCGCTTACCTTCAGGTCGCTTATTCAGGGTCAGTCGTTGTAAAATTGGTATTGCAAATGCTGCAGTTTTTCCAGTTCCGGTTTGTGCGCAGCCCATAATATCGGCTCCGGAAAGGATAATCGGAATGGCTTTTTCTTGAATTGGTGTTGGAGTGGTATACCCCACGTGGTTAAGCGCATTTAAAATCGGCGCTATCAGATTGAGTTCTAAAAATGTCATAATGTAATTTGGGCGTTTAAGCCGAATGTTTGGAGCTTTTTCTCCGTGTGTTATAGTTAAATAAAGGCGATGAAATGGAACTATTCAAAATCATCTAGGGTAATGCGCGCACCTAAACTTAGGTCGCGTTTTACAGTTTTTCCTATGATATCTCCTAGATGCATGGGATGTAGGCTATATCCGGGTCGAACTGATTTAATCATTCCATCTGAAATTATACTTCCTTTGGAAATGAATTGGGTAGGGTAGAGTGAACGTGAAAAAATACGGCCAGCTTCTTGTTTTGGGCTTAAGTTGTAGCTTGAATTTCCGAGCGCTTGCTCGGTTAAACGGACTTCATTAACTAACTGCGTAAATTCTTTTTCATCTAATGAAAATGCGGCATCGGGTCCACCAATTTCATGCGATAAAATAAAATGTTTTTCGATTACGCGTGCGCCAAGGGTAGTTGCAATAACAGGAACAAGATGACCGGGTGTGTGATCCGATAATCCGACAGATACAGGGAAATCATCCTTAAACTGAACCATAAGTCTTATGTTGGCTTCTTCTATTGGAGCGGGGTAAGAAGAGGTACACTTTAATAAGGTAAGATCTTTGTTTCCTTGCCGTAAACAGGCATCCACGGCACGTTCAATATCAATCTTTTCAGCAATTCCCGTTGATAAAATCATGGGTTTACCTTTCGATGCTACGTATTCGATCAAGGGAATGTCTGTTATTTCAAAGGAGGCAATTTTGTATAAAGGACATCCCAAATCTTCTAAAAAATCTACAGCTGACGGGTCAAATGGAGAAGAGAAACAAACTAAGCCCTCATCTGCTGCGGCCTTGAATATTTGCTCATGCCATTCCCAAGGAGTAAAGGCTTCCAAGTAAAGGTCGTGTAGATATCTTCCATCCCAAAGGGTACCGCCCTCAATTTTAAAATCGGGTTGATCGCATTTTAAGGTAATGGTGTCTGCGGTGTAGGTTTGCAGTTTTATGGCATCAGCTCCCGCTCGTTTTGCTGCTTTAACAGTTTCAAGGGCTACTTCAATACTGCCGTTGTGATTGGCGGATAACTCGGCAATAATAAAAACTCGGTCTGAAGGAAGCTGGAACATTAAAGGGTCTTTTTGTATCGAATTCGATCGCTAAACACTTCAGCATCGTATCCTAATTTTACAAAGATAGCACATGAAGATGAATTTTCGGGTATAACTTCACCAATAAGGCCGCTAAGGCCAATTTGTCTAGCTGCTACTTCACCAAGCACTAACATTGCAATTCCCCAACCTTTTCCATGGAATTCAGGGGCTATGAGGTAGCTAATTAATCCAGTCGAAGTCGATGAATTATAATCGATTCTAAATGAACCGAGGGGATTTCCTTCGGTCGTTTCCAGAATGAAATATTCGCATAAGGGGTCCGCTAATTTATTCTTGAACCAGGCTTCATGTCCTTCTTTTGTGATTTCATTTTGAGTAAATGCATAACGCCTTACGGTTGGGTCCTGAGCCCATTGAAAGGTAAGGTCAGTATCGAGTAGCGTTGCCTTACGTAGCTGCGCATTCCATTTACTATGAATAATAGCCGGAATTGATTTCCCATCTGCGATTAAGGCATTCGGGATAAGACGTTCACGTATAAATCCACGATCTTCCAAAATGGGATATAGGTGCGGCCTTAAGTTGTACGCATAGGTAAAAATTCGATTTAATTTTAGCGTTTTAAATGCGATTTCTTCTATGAGTTGCAAGTAATTAGTCCAATGAAATCTGAATTCTTCCGCTTCAAGTTCAGTATTCATTATAAAAGATAATTCGGCGCGTGATTTTTCATAATTGATATGTACTAACCCGCCATAACCCATGCATTCTTCGCCCCGTACGTATGAAAACAAGTATTGTGCGGGTTGCTCATTTTCAAACAACTTCGCTACTACTTCTTTAAAATATGTTTCTTGTTGACCTTCAGTGAGTGCTTCCTTTTGTCGAAGGTGATACATTTGTTCGTTACGCCATTTCCGAATTAGTTCTCGGTCTTCCATTCGGATAGGAACTAAGGAATACCCATTGATTGAAGTAGGGGTGAGCTTGAGTTTCTTATACTCCATGACCGCTACCTTATTTTCGTTTTTTCATTCAGCAAATCAATGAGCGCTTGATCGGTTTTGTATTTCAAGGTCAAGTGAGCGTTCATGGAAGCGATTTCTGGATGTAAATCCAAAAACTCAATTACCTGACGAAGCGAGTAGTTCGTACTTCCCATCTGCTTGTGGATTTCATTGAATAAGGCTAAATCTTCTTCATAATCCAAGGTAAGTCTGTAAGAACGAACAAAGATTGCAGGTAGATCAATCTTCTGTATCCGTACATGTTCTGGATTGTTTTGAAAATACCAGGTCATATATTCCGAATATTCCGCATTTGGGAAATAGGCTTTTATCCGTTTTAAACAAGAAACATTAAAGATTTCAAGGTTAACCCCCACGGCAGCATCCGTTCCTACGGTGTACTCAGCGCCTGACTTAAGATGTTTGTCTAGGAGAAACGAACAAATTTCATCATCTACGAAAGGCATGTCCGCGGTAATTCGAACCACTACGTCTAGTTCGTATGCTTCACAAACATCAATGTAGCGTTGCATCACATCTTCAGGGTGCCCTTGATAAAACCCAACCTTGGAATCAAAGGTGTGCTTAGCTAGGATTTGGTCCTGCTCTTCCGTAGATGTAGCAAGGATTACTTTATGAATCCCTTTAAATTTTAGCGCATTGCGCAAGCAAAATTCCACGGATGGTAAATCACCAATCGGCAGCAGTGCCTTTTCTTTCAGGCGAGAAGATTTCATTCGACATGCTACGATAACCCCGACCTTCGCTGGCTTGAAATCTTCGGTACGTAAGGTGTCATTAAGGTCTTTCTGTTTATTTAATACCATGCCTTGCGTTTGCAAAGCCTTGATTTCGTCTAAGGTAAGCCCTTCCTTACCGCTTCTTCGAAAAAATAAATCTTGAGTCGAATGAATAAAATCTCCGGCATACAAGGTTCGTCGAACCACCGGTATCATCACAGTTTTTTGCAGGTAGTCTCGCTCCCTCGGATTAATAAATTCCGCTTGCATTGCGGAGACATACGT
>JBEGMB010000187.1:0-7554 GCA_041183245.1 Bacteroidota bacterium | reverse complement strand
CTACAAAGGCACTTGCTGTTTTCTTTTTCTCCGCGTGGTCTGACGAAAGCTTCGTAAAATCATCCTCTGGAAATGCGAGTAATTCATTCAGGTAAGGAATGGCTTTTTCGGTTTCACCTTTTGCTACCAGCATGGACGCAAGGTTATAGAGTATTTCTTCGTGAAATGTTGGGCATTTTTTATAGGCAGAAGAATAAAGTATGAATGCTTGAGCCTCATATGTTGCTGCCTCCGTTGCTTTTTTGGAGTCCTTACTCAATTACCCGCCTGTGCATAGGCTTTTTGAGCCATGATAAAAGAGATTTCAGCGTTCGTTGGGTATTTGGCATTAAGTTCTTGAAATAATTGATTGGCTTTGCTCATGTCCTGCTCATCGCGTAAAGGCTGTAAGGCTTTAATCAATTTCTTATCCGTAGTAACGCAAGGATCAGTTTGTCCGAAACAGCAATAAGATAAGACTAGAATCAAAAGGAAGGGTATTGTTTTAATCATAGGCATAGTTAAACCATTCCTTTTAAGTACAAACCCTGGTAAAGGTTACATTAAATCACACCTTTTTTAAGCCTTCTATGCACTTTTCGATGGCTATGGAATCAAGGTCTAAATGTGTAACGAAGCGAATCATTCCGGGTCCAAAGGCAATACAAAGTATTCCTTGATTTTTTAGGGTGTGTATAATTTCATCCCGACGTGTAGGTTCGCTTAAGACAACGACGACGATATTCGTTTCAACCGGAAAAATATCTTTTACCCAATCCAGTTGAGTTAGAACGTCTGCCAGCTGTTTAGCGTGCAAGTGGTCTACTGTCAATCGTTCAACATGGTGTGTTAAGGCATACATGCCGCCAGCCGCTATTATTCCTGCTTGCCTCATGCCACCGCCTAGTACTTTTCGAATGCGTCTCGCTTTATGAATGAATTCTGTTGTACCTATGAGTAGGGATCCAATTGGCGCACCGAGTCCTTTTGATAAACAAATGGAGATGCTATCAAAAACTTGAGCATACGTCCCTGGATCCATTTGATTTACGGCCAGCGCATTGAATAATCTGGCGCCATCCAGATGAAGCGGCAGTTTATTTGTTTGACAAAAGGCAGCAATACGTTGGATTTCTTGGTAATCATACACTGACCCTCCGCCTCGGTTTGATGTGTCTTCAAGGGAAACAAGTTGAGTTAAGGGAAGATGAATATCTTGTGGGTTATTTATAGCATTTGGTAAATCCAAGGCGTTGATTTTTCCAAGATTTCCACGAAGTAATTTCATTGAGCATTGACTATTGCGAGCAATACCGCCACCTTCATATTTATAAATGTGGCTTTCTTCATGACAAATTACTTCTCCGCCAGGGGTAGTGTGTGCCATGATGGCAATTTGATTCGTTTGCGTTCCAGACGAACAAAATAAAGCTGCTTCCTTGTTAAATAATTTTGCAGAATATTGTTCGAGCTCAATTACACTTGGGTCTTCGTTAAATACATCGTCTCCAACGGGGGCTGATGCCATGTATTCGCGCATCGCATGGGTGGGCTTTGTTACGGTATCACTTCTTAAATCAATCATTCGATGTATCTTTGGATTAAAATGTAAAAGTAATGTTTTGGATAATTCCTTTGGTGGCCTTTCTTGCATCCATTCTCACATTTTTTTCGGGTTTTGGTTTGGGTACCTTGCTTATGGCGGCGATGATATGGTATTATCCACCTGAATTAGCAATTGCGCTAACCGGTTTTGTCCATTTTGTGAATTCGGCTTTGAAATCGGCATTAAATCGCTCCGTTAATTGGAGTATTGTGTTAGTTTTTGGTCTTCCTTCCTTACTTGCGGCGCTAATTGGTTCTGTTTTTTTAACCATGTTAAGCAACAAAACCTTGATTCTTTTTGATTTGACGGAAACGCCATTAACACGACCGGTTAGCTTATTGAAGTTTATAATAGGTTTCTTTATGATGTCTTTTAGTATACTCGAATTAACACTAAAAGGAAAGTCCAGTGCGCTGCCCTTGTGGTTTGGTGGAGCCCTTTCTGGTTTTATGGGGGGCTTAAGTGGTCATCAAGGTGCCTTACGAAGTCTATTCTTGTTGAATCGAGTAGGGGAAGTGAGTGCGTTTGTATCAACAGCCGCCTTTATTGGCTTGATGACCGATGTCTCAAGAAATTCCATTTATTTGGTGAGCTTAAATTGGAAAACTGTTGACCTACCACAACTTGTTTTGACGGTTATTGCTGCCGCAGCTGGCGTTCTTATCGGAACACGTTTATTAAAGAAAATAACCTTCGGTTTTATTCAAACCATGGTGTCAATTGGTCTTTTTCTCTTGGGAAGTGCAATAATCACCGGACTCATTTAAGCTTTGTCCTTTTTTCTCCGTTCCTTCTTTTTCTTCCGTTTATTTTTCTTTTCAGTTTTAGGAGAAATGTCATTGGGGTCATCGTCTTCAGTTATACCACTTGATTTTTCTGTTTTATTAATATCAAAAAGTACTTTTTTATCGCCGTATTCATCGATTTCCATCTCGTATTGCTTGGCACCTTTCTTGTCATAAATTGTTTGGTGAATCGTTTTACCCTTTTCATCGTTCACCAAGTGTTCTCCAACCGCAAGGTCTTTTTTGAAGGTACTTTTAGCGAGGATAAGCCCATCTTCATTATACGTAATAAAATCTCCGTCTTTTTGATCCATGGTCCACGTCTCTATTCCAGCCTCTTTACCATTGCTGTAGAAATACGTTTGCTTACCGTTTTTCTTGCCTTCCTTGTAGCTTAAACTCACTTCTACTTTACCTTCAGCGTTAAAGGTGATGTGTGTTCCGTCTAATACACCATTTTTATAGGTTAAAATCTTGGATCGTTTTCCGTCGGGATAGTACTCACGTTGAATGCCCTCTCTAATATCGTTTCGGAAATTCATAAACAGGACGGTATCACCATTTCGATTAAATTCTTTTGAAACGCCATTCAGTTTTCCATTGAGATAGGTTTCTTCTTTGTTTAACTGTCCAGTAGAATCGTAGAAGAATTGTTGAGGCCCATTTTTAATCCCAATAATATGCTTTTCAATGGCTTTTATGCATCCTGAACTGTAGTAGGATGTATCTGACCCATCTCTTTTTCCGTTAATGCACGTGATTTCAGTTAATACAAATCCACCTCGGTTCCATGTTTGACCAGTACCATTGAACGGTGTATACCAATCTTTCGTTAGGACATAGGTATTAATTTCTTGATCAAATGATACTTGATCGTAAAGGTTTAAATATTTCTTTGGTTCAGCTTTCTTTTTTACATTACCACATGGACTTTTTACTTGGCTATTCGCTGCACTAAAAAGTATAATAAGGAGAAGTGTGATGTGATTTTTCATGATTTCAACAAGGTTAACGCATCCTTCATTTGTTTTGGTATTTCAATCGTTTTTTGCTTGTTGCTGTTAAAACAAACCAATTTGCTTGATCCTGTCGCACACAAGGTCTTACCTACAAATACCTGATAGGCTAAGGTAAAACTCTTAGTACCTATTTCGGTTACAGAAACCGTTATTTTAGGGCGGTCATGCAAGCGAATTGCGCTTAAATAGGTGGCTTCGTTGGTCACTAATACAACGCCTTGTTCCATCCAATCCCATGCTGTGCCGAGGAGAGGGTGAAAATAATGAATCCTAGCCATTTCGAAATAACTGAAATAAGTTACATTGTTTACATGACCCAAGAAATCAATGTCAGCAAATCTTACTTGTACTTCGAAGGGATTAATTTCTATCAAGTTGTTGGAATTGAGAATTATTACTTTTGAATTCAGGTACTATTTCCTTCATAGTGGCCACTCGTTGCATGATGTTGTTTGGTTGTTCTAATAGCGAGCTAACTTGTTGTTCAAACGTTGCCGAGATTGCTCTTGTTTTTGCTATTAAAATCTTCGGATGGTGGGTTGGTAATGTGGTTTCATTGTCGGCTAATAGTTCTTCATATAGTTTCTCTCCTGGGCGTAATCCGGTTATTTTAATCTCTATATCTTTATTTGGCTCAAGTCCATTCAAGAGGATCATTTTTGTGGCAAGGTCAATGATTCGTACCGATTCCCCCATATCGAATACAAAGATTTCCCCACCATTTCCCATAGAAAACGCTTCTAATACCAATTGGCAAGCTTCAGGAATAGTCATGAAATACCGGGTAATCCGTTCGTCGGTTACACTAATAGGGCCTCCTTCTTCGATCTGCCGTTGAAATAGTGGGATAACTGAACCGTTTGAACCCAATACATTCCCAAACCGGGTGGTAATAAATTTTGTAATTCCACGATCATTGGTGTGTTGAACTATCATTTCGGCAATTCGCTTACTTGCGCCCATGATGTTTGTGGGATTCACTGCTTTGTCGGTTGAAACAAATATAAATTTCTCAATTTGAAATTGTATAGCACATTCCGTAAGATTTTTAGTTCCTTTAATGTTGGTAGTGATTGCCTCTTGAGGATTTTCTTCCATCAAGGGAACATGTTTATACGCTGCTGCATGAAAGACAATGTCTGGTTTATGTGTTTCAAAGAGCTCAAGTAATGCCGTTTTGTTTCTAATGTCTCCCACACAAAAATGAATGTGCTTTGCTTGCTCATTAGAAATTAGCACTTGCTGTAAATCATATAGCGCAGATTCTGCTTGATCAATTAGAATGATTTTACGTACAGCATATTTGATGACTTCTTGCGTAATTCCACTGCCAATCGATCCCGCCGCTCCAGTGATGAGGATTGTTTTATCATGTAATTCCGCTGATAGCCGCTCATGGTTTAGTTGAATATGTGCTCTTCCTAACAGCTCTGAAATATCAACTTTCCCTATTTTTTTTGGCGTCAGTTCGCCATTCACCCATGTGTTGGGGTCTTGAACCCGCTGGATTTTCACTTGCTTAGAAAGACATACATCTACTAAGTTTCGAAGTAATTCTGGCTTTGGTTTTCTTATGGCAACAATAACTTTCTCAATGTTCATTTCAGTTAATAGTCGCTCCAATTGCTCGGCATCGTAGACTTTGATTCCGTCAATCCGATTACCAACTAACGACGGATTATTATCGATAAATCCAATCACCTTTTGTTGTATTCGGTTGTCGTTTTCAATGGTGCGTTTGGCAATGTTTCCCATTGCTCCAGCGCCATAAATAAATACGCGTTCTCTTATTTCTACCGATTTAACCGTTTCGATGTACCATAATTTAATAACAAAGCGACTTCCAATTAAAAACATTAAACTGATTATAAACTCCATCAGTAAGATGGAGCTTGGAAACAAGTACGTGGTATCCCAAGTTATTGAACGAACTGCGCTGATAATTATAAAGAGTAAAGTAGCGGTGAGGTTTGCTTTTAGAATGCGCTGCGAGTCTTGAATCGAGGTGTATCGAACTAATCCTTTGTGTATACCAAAGGCGTAAAAAACTAGTCCTTTAATTAGTAAATACGTGAGAAATTCAGGCCAGTGCAACAGCCATTCATTCTTCATGGCGTAGAGGTTTGTATTTAAGTCAAACCGAATAAAATAAGCAAGGAGTAAAGAAAAAATAGAAACGAATAAATCAATTACGATGATGATCCAACGCGGTGTTGCCGTTTTTAGTTTTAACATGAATCCAAAGGTAAAAAAAAAGACCGCGTTTGCGGTCTTTTCAATTATTTAGTCTTGCTTAATGCAATCTGATCACGTTCATTTTAAAGTCGCTAAGGACCTCTTTAGTGTAGCCGTCTTTCATCGAAACAAATACAGCTAAGGCTTGATTAGAGTCGCTGTAGCAGTTCCCTGCTTTGGTTTCACCTGCTTCTAAGTTAAATGTAAATGTATATTCAGGGTTATCACATGTTCTGCAATTCCCTCCGTCGGTGTCATAATACATGTCTTCTCTAACTTTAAGTGCTGCAGGTTGCGCATTCGAATTAGTAATGCTTAGAATTTTGAAGGTCATTATTTCATTTCGACTTTCGTTTTTGCACTCAGTTAACTGAGCGCTAATGCTTACGCCGTTTTCATTGTATAATGTCTCTGGATTTCCTACTGCAGTGGATGTTATTTTCTGTCCAAAAGAAGTAAATGAGATGATGGCAAAGAATCCGATTAAAGAAATACGTAACATAAGTGTTGTTTTAGTTAAATTTATACAGGTTCAAGACGACAGCTCTTGCAAAGTTGTTGCTTTGAACGCTTAAAATTATTCAATATTTTTGAAAATATAAAAAATGATTGAAATAGAACGGAAATTTTTAATAAAAGAACCTAATGTATTGCTTGCTAATCTAATCAATGGCAATCAAATTCGACAGGGATATTTATTTACAGAAAACGCTAAGTCATGCAGGGTTCGTGTGAAGGGGGCAAGAGGTTTTTTAACCTTGAAGTTTGGAACGGATCTGTTGTCGCGTACTGAGTTTGAGTATGAAATTCCGTTTGAAGAGGCGTGTGAGTTGCTTACGTGTTGCGATAAAGTTTTACAAAAAACAAGGTACGAAATCCCAGTGGGTAATCACATTTGGGAAATCGACGTATTTAGTGGTGCTTTAGACGGACTTATTGTTGCTGAAATTGAATTGTCTGATGCGGATGAAACGATTCAACTTCCTTCATGGGTTGGCGAGGAAGTAACACATGACCCGAATTATCTGAATGTAAATTTAATTAATCGACTGTAGTCAAATTCGTTCCGGTGCAGCTGAAACACAATCTACTACGGCACCTCCAATTTCCACCTTGAAAAAACTTACAAAGTCTGCAGCATCTGTTATTTCGAATGGTATTTCAGTGTGCTCAACCAATTGATTGAACTCGTGTGTGACTATTTTTTTCATATATTTTTTGATAACCGTTTCCTCATCCCAAATGTCCTCATCAATTAAATAAATCGTAGGCTCATGGAATGCAATGAAATCTTTGTCTTCAACTAACGGACCTACAAGTTTCCAGAATTTCTCGGTTGGATGGACGTACAAGAATGCACGATTAAGTGTTTTCATAAGGATTTTACTTCGTGTTTTTTTTCGGTATTGTCCATCTACACAGCTTACCTTTTGCTTGCTCAATAATGAGAATGGTGCTGTCTTTTGGATAGGAATATCTTTGATAGGTCATCCATTTTTTTACGTCTAATTTAGATGCTGAATTTACTTGTATGATGGAAGTTTTATTTATCAAAATTAGCATGTTCTCCGAGGAAATTTCTCTTCTTCCAAACCACGTAATTTGTTTTTCGTCAGGACCGAAATGGTCGAGCCAATTAAATAATGCATTTTTACGTGACAATGTATCTTTGAACTTCCACTCACCAACAAAAGTTTTACCTGAACTGTTACTCAATTCAAAATGAGTAATATTCGGTTTCTTTGCATTGCTAAAGCGATCAAGAAAGTGTAGGCGCTGATCTAACTGAATGGAGTCAAACACCAACCCAACGCTGTCATTTATGTATTTTGTTAAATAAGGCAGTAGGGTATCTTGGTTCGTACGCGAGGTGGTTTCTTTTTTTTTGTAATCTGGACGTATGTCTTCGAAGGTTTTAACCTTATCCTTT
>JBEGMB010000186.1:0-23333 GCA_041183245.1 Bacteroidota bacterium | reverse complement strand
TATTTTACCACTCATAATAATTGAATTTAATTGTTAAACTTTGATTTATTTAATTGTTACAGATCTTACTTTAATTGAATATCCATTTGGATTTCTTCACCATTTTCCGCGTCTAGGTCTTTTCCACCACGACCTAAATGCGTCATTACATTACGGAATCCGATATAACATTTTGCAGTATCTTGATATTCAAATGTTCTTGTTGAATTTTGTAAATAATAGCCAATATCTTTCCAAGATCCCCCACGAATTACTTTTCGCTTTTTCACCGGATGATCG
Organism: Bacteroidota bacterium; assembly: GCA_041183245.1. GTDB lineage: Bacteria > Bacteroidota > Bacteroidia > Flavobacteriales_D > Crocinitomicaceae > UBA952. The sequence continues at coordinate 23,054 of JBEGMB010000186.1, read as the reverse complement.
GCATCTTTTGCGTCATAAACATATTCTGAGTTCATGTCATGTGTGAATTCATACGCAGACTCATCAAATGCAGTATTACACCATTCTGCAACGTTTCCAGCCATACAATACAAACCAAAGGCATTCGGGTTGTATGAGTATACTTTAACCGTATGGAATCCACCGTCTTCAAAATAACGTCCTCGCATTGGTTTAAAGTTCGCCAAGAAACACCCGTTTGCATTTCGAATGTATGGACCACCCCATGGATACTGAGATAATTCCAAATCACCACGTGCTGCTCTCTCCCATTCTACCTCAGACGGCAAACGGAAATCATTAACATACAAATCACCATTTGCAAGTAACCAGCTATGATATAGCTGAGTTCTCCATACAGAAAATGCCTTAGCTTGACACCATGTAACACCTACCACTGGATAGTTATCGTACGCCGTGTGCCAGAAATAATTCTCAGCCATTGGGTCATGGTAAGAATACGTGTAATCTCTAACCCAACACAAAGTATCAGGATACACATTAATACGCTCTTTGATAATGTAACGGCTACGATCAGAATGCCCGCGAATCGCGTTATGCTGCCCTTTACTGTTGGTGTAACCTAAATCCAAATCTTGTCCTGGATTGATTAAAAAATCTTGGTCTACCAATACATTTCCCTTATCATCCTTGGGAATTGCTCTTCCGGCCGTATCAATAACGTACTCTCCAGTGGCTTGATCAATAAATGGAGAAACTGTTCCATCATATTTCAATTCGGTACCATCATCCGTTAAAGTAGATCGGTGTAAGCCATTTGACTTATCGTCTTTCGAAAGCGGATCTCTTCTATTAACTGAAGGCAAGTTCGGATCGTTAATGGTTCCGTCATATGCATTACGCGCGGTTTTTACTTTTCCTCGTTTCGCAGCTTCTTTATAGTCTATCCAAACATAATCGTAATATAACAAGCGCGTATCAATTTGCTTGTTATTGAAGAATTGCTCGTCTTTCGACACATACATGTCAGAAAGTAAAAACAAGGTCTCAGGATCGGTATAATCTACCGGTGTTTCCCAATTTAATTGGAAATACTTACGATTTTCCACACGACCACCTTGAACATCTGTAACCTTTTTGTATTCTGAGGCATCCTTGTTTGCTTTATCGTCAGCCTTTCCTTTCTTATCAACGCTAGAGTACGTACTAAAAATAGCAGAAACCTCATCAGGGTTTAAGGTAATATCTAAGTTCTCTCGATCCTTAGGGATACCTTTTTCGTCCTTAAACTTGAAAAAACCTTGAGCCAAGCCTTTTTTTCCAGCTTGAGAATAGCCCATTAACATTAAATAGGCACGATCTAAATCTTCAGAAGATTCTGTATTTAAAAAAGGGTCAAACGGATTGTTTCCACCTTGAACATCGGAACCCATGTTTAAGACTGTTCTGTAAGGCTCTTTGAAGAAATCATCTGGAACATTAACCCATTGCTCTGCGTCCTCAGAAGACATGCGACGATACAATTTCTCACGAGCGATTGAGTCTTTTACCCAATGTACAAACTGACGGTATTCGTTGTTTGAAATTTCGGATGCATCCATGTAGAACGCCTGAACCGATACCGTTCGGTTTCGGGTAGTATGCAATCCCATGATATCCTTATCATTTTGACCCGCCTGATAGGCGCCTGAGGGAATGTAAACCATCCCATAAGGCACTTTTCCTGGACCTAAAATGTCCGGATAGAAGGTGTCTCGCCCTTTAACCCCTACAAGATTTCCATCTATCGGGTCACACGACGCGAAGAACAAACCTGCTAATGCAAAAACAAAAATTCTTTTCATTTTATCCTTTTTTTGGTTCTAGTCATCTCCAAACAAAACTTGCTACAGGTTATTTGAGTTCGGGTATAACGTTTGAACAATAAAAATGGTTACATCTATAACTTAATTACCTAACCAACGAGGATGTGTTGAGTACGTCTTCGGTGGATTTTTTAAATAAAAACAATATCTTACAAAGAACTCATGAGAACCTCTTGAGATGCTTGAAAGCTTATTTACCGTGATATCGTATGAATACCCACAGGTAAAGTTCTTGAATGCGTTGTATCCTAACATGATGCCAATCGCGTCGGATGTACGGTAAGTTAACCCTACATACCCAATTTCTTTACTGTCTTTCTTTAAGAAGTACCGAGAGTTTATGTCTACAGAATATTTCACTAAATCCGTGCGCATCATCAAATTAAAATCAAGCGCACCTGGACCAACATTTGACATTTTATAGCCTCCCATAAGGTAATAGTGACGAGCAGTTGAATAACCCGCAACACCAATTCCCGTTGCACTTCCAAGCATTTCTGCTTCACTTAAGTGAGTAGAGGAAAGGCCGGCATAATAATTTCTTCCTTTTAAATACAAACCAAAATTTAAATCCAAATTTATTGCGCTAAAATCATTACCAGGCAACGATGGATCATTTAATGTTTGAGGTGGTATCCATGCTGGGTTCATTGCGTAAGACATCATTCCAACACCAATTCCTGCACCAAGAACACCAACGTTACCTAAATTTATTGGATAAGAATAGTTCAATAACAAATTGTTTTGACGGGAAAAACCAATAGCATCATGATAAAAACTCAGGCCTAACCCCCCTGGAAAAAAGCGGTTCATGTTAGCAGCGACATTCAATACCGCTGAATTAGGCGCTCCGTTCACTTTATCCCACTGATTGCGATAAATGCTCGTTGCGCATATGCCTTCATCCAACCCAGTTTCTCCCGGATTGATAGACATACGATCATACATGAAATGCGTAAGCAACTTGTCTTGCTGACCGAACAATATGCCGGATGCTAAACAAATCAATAGAGATAAAATGTTGATTCTCAATAACATACTATTTAAACTTGCATTAGGTTAAGCATAATAAGCCCTTTGACTTGAGCATAAAATGCATGCTAAGTTAACGAAAAAATTGAAAATCAAAAAAAATGTAAAAATTTCACAACTGCTACCCTAATTTTTGATAGGTCCGCCACCACAAATCGGGCAATTCATTTTTCATAGCATTTTCATAGTCTTGTTGATCACAAGGAACCAAGTGGTGTCGTTCAAATTTAACCTGTTCAGAAGGTGGATAAGGCACTTCCATCCACCAGCGTTCAGATTTATTGCTCTTATAAAAGACTAATTCTTGAAACTCATTGTCCATTATAACAGTAAAGCGCATGTACTCTTTCTTGCTTCCAATTGGGAAATCCCCTTTCCGCGACTCAATTCCATCAATTAAATACCAAAGGGTATGGGCAACAATGGATGAATCTTGTCCATGTGCATGCACGGGGTTAAAAATTCCAAAGCACGAAAGCTTGTCGGATATCCCGCTATACTTTGCAATTTGACAAAATTGTTCCACGGTAAAACCATTCGGATTACCATCCTCTACCATGCGCTCGGAGGCTTTTAATGCCTCTAAATTCATCCCAATGATATCTGAATTCCTTAAAATAGGCTCGGCTAATTTAAAATCCGCATTGAATGCCCCTAAACGACAAACATCAAAATAGAGCTTATCGTATAAATCAAGGTTCATTGGATTGTTTCTATTCGGTTGGAGCCCAATCGTTGCATGGTTAAACAAGTAACACGGCCTCCTGAGTAACAAGCTGCTTAAATATCCGTCGCTTGTGATCTCTTCATCGGGTTTACCCAACGATATTCGTTCATCTATCGCGCAAATGTTTATTAATTGTTCGGTTACTTCATACCCCACAGATACGGCGTGCAATAGGTCCATTGAACCTCCCACTAATACTGGAATACAACTGTTCTTTATTAGTTCTCCTACCACCGTTTGAACGGCAAAGTAGGTATCTGTCAAGCTTGCTCCCGGACTCATGTCTCCGAGGTCGTAGATTTTCATATTCCAATCTTGTCCGGGAAATAAGGAATAACAGGCAGAACGAAAATCTAACATGGGCTGATTTTCTTCACCTCTACCCCGGTATTCATTTACATGAAAGATACAGATGGAATTCCGTTCGATCGCTGTTATTGACTCAGGAAAAAAATGAATGTTATGGTATAGGGATCCCTCTGTCGTGTTTACGGAAGCAGGGGGTTGAAAAAATAGCGTAAGGTCCAACATGGTAAAAAAGAAACAAAGGTATCTTCATTCCAAGGGGATGAACAGATGACCTTGAATTTTAATCCATATACCAACGTGAATAACTCAAGAATTTAATACAGAACGAATATCTGGTTTAAAATACAACTCCGATTTTAACACTTTTCCATCTTCACGATAGATTGGATTCCCATCCGCATCAAGTTTACTCATGTTCGAGCGTTGAATTTCAAGAAAGACCTCTTCAATCTTATGTTGAAGCCCGTGTCGCAACAAGGTGCCGCAAAGGATATATAACTGATCCCCCAACGCATCGGCAATTTCAACCATGTCTCCATGTTTAGTTGCTTCTAAGTACTCTTCGTTTTCTTCTTTCATCAACTCAAACCTCAAGCGCGAAGCCGCTTCATCCAACAAGGTTGGCGTTTGATTATTCTCTATCCCAAACGATGTGTGAAAGGTAGCTACGTGATCTAATATCTCTTTAAATTCCATGATTAATTATTTAATAATTGACGCAAGGCCAAATCCACCTTTTTCGCATTCGGTAAAATGGCTGCTTCAAGGTCTGAATTCAATGGAATGGCGGGAGTATCCACCGAACCTACAAGGGCAATCGGTGCATCGAGGGCTTGAAAACAATGTTGTTGAATTCTCCCTAACAAACTCAATCCAAAGGTACACTCCATTGACTCCTCTGTGACAATCATAATTTTCCCATGGCGATTGGCCAAGGAATACATTGCTTCCTCATCGATCGGGTTCAAGGAACGAAGGTCTAATATTTCAACCTGTTGGGAATATTCTTTACAGGCTTCGAGTGTCCAATACACCCCTCTTCCATATGTTATCACTCCCACGGATTCACCGCTATTGATCAGATCAATACTTGCTTCTTGTACAACACGAGCCTTACCAATTGGAATCACATAATGCTCATCCGGTTCAATGGACATTGCTCCTTCCGTTCCGGGGATTTTTGACCAATATAGTCCTTTATGTTCTAGAATCACTACCGGGTTGGGGTCATAATATGCGGCTTTCATTAGTCCTTTTAAATCAGCACCCGTAGAAGGGTAAATTACTTTTATCCCACGAATATTCACCAACACAGATTCGACACTCGAAGAATGGTAAGGCCCACCGGATCCATAAGCACCAATAGGCACACGTATCACTGCGCTTACCGGCCACTTTCCATTGGACAAATAATAGCTGCGAGAGACTTCGGTAAACAACTGATTTAAGCCTGGCCAAATGTAATCTGCAAACTGAACTTCCACCATTGGCTTGAGGCCTACGGCAGACATTCCTACCGTTGAACCAATAATGAAGGCCTCTTGAATCGGCGTATTAAACACGCGGTGGTCACCAAATTGTTCAGCGAGCGTGGCTGCTTCACGAAATACGCCACCCAATCGACGACCCACATCTTGACCGTACAACAAAGCCTCAGGATGAGCCTGCATGATTTCACGCACCGCAAACAAGGCAGAATCAACCATAACCGTTTTCTTCTTACCTTGAGGTTCACGAATTCCTTGTTCCTCTGTTATCGGAGTTGGAGCAAAAATGAAATCTTGAATAGAATTCGTTTCTGGATCTTCCGCTGCTGAGGCCTCCGCATAAGCCTGTTCAACTTTTTTTCGCGAATTAGTTTCCGCTAATATAAGATCCGCCAAGCCAAGTCCTGCTACTTCGCAGGCCTTTTTAAGTTTGGGGAACGGATCTTGCAAGGCGGCCTCTTCTAAATCATCGCGATACCATTCTTTTCTCACTCCCGAGGTGTGATGGCCTAGCAAAGGTACCTTAGCATGAAAAACAAAGGGTCTGCGTTCCGTTCGTATGGTGTCAATGATCCGATTTAATTCAGCGTAGCACGTTTCAAAATCTGAACCATCCACTGAAACGATTTCTAATCCATTCAATCCTTTGCAATATTCTGCAATATTTTGCGACCTTGTTTCCGCTGCATTGGCGGAGATATCCCATCCATTGTCTTGTACAAAAAAGATGATTGGAAGCTGTTTCAGTGTTGCCATTTGTAAGGCCTCTGAAACTTCTCCTTCTGTACATGATGCATCGCCAAGCGAACACACAACCACACCACCCGCATCCGATTCAGTCAGCAAATTCATTTTTTCCTTGTATTGCAAGCCTAAGGCAATTCCTGTTGTAGGAATCGCTTGCATTCCTGTAGCGGAAGATTGATGAATTATTTTCGGTTTATCGCTGTCCTTGAGCGATGGGTGCGAATAATAGGTCCTTCCTCCTGAAAACGGATCTGTTTTTTTCGCGAAGACTTGTAAAAAAAGAGATTCCGGAGACATTCCAATACTCAACAAGATGCTGTCATCACGATAATAAGGAGAAACCCAATCTCTTGGTTCTAATTGTAACCCTAACGCGATTTGAACGGCTTCATGGCCACGCGAAGTTGCATGCACATACTTGGCTGTTATTTCCTTATTTGCTTCTAATATTTCTGAGATGTGTTTTGCGTCACACATGACAGAAAAGGCCTTTAAAAGTATGTTTTTGTTCATAAACTAAATCTACGCAAATATACAACGGATTAATGAAGTCAGCTAACCGCTGAGCGCATAAGTTTAAGCGAAAGATCCTCCGCCTTCATTGTAACTTGCATCCCAATTGGCAAGGTCCATTTATCCTTGACATGACCGATGGGAGCTCCCCAAATTACTGGAAAGGAATACCCTTTGAGTTGATGGCGAACAACTTCTTCCAAGGTGAAGGATTCCTGTGGTTTCTCTGCAATGCAATCATTGAATTGTCCGAAAATGACGCCCGAAATCTCATCAAATACACCCGCTAAGCGGAGCGAATTAAGCATCCGATCGATGCGATACGGTTCTTCATGCGTTTCTTCCAAAAACAAAATTTTTCCAGCACATGAAGGCCAATAAGGCGTTCCTAACAACGAACAGAATACAGTAAGATTACCCCCGATAAGCTCACCGGAAGCTTCACCGTTCTGCCAAACACTAAAGGATTGAAGTTGAGGTACTTCAGGTTTTTGGAACGAATCTCCACCACGACATACAATGTCTTGAAAGGAATTTAAAGAGAATTTTTCCCAACTTGAATTCCCTACGGGACCATGAAATGTAACTAAGCCCGTCTTTTGATAAATTGCATTCAATAGGCTGGTCATGTCGCTGAAACCAAGAATTATTTTTGGGTTAGTTTTGAGCTGTTGATAGTCAATTTTGTCTAGTACTCTGCCACAGCCCCAACCTCCTTTAATAAAAAATATGGCTTTAATTAGGGGGTTTGACACAAAGCCATTAAACTCATTGGCCCGATCTTCATCTGAACCCGAAAGATATCCATAGGTTTTATTTACTGTCTGCCCTACGCTTACCTTAAACCCTTGTTGTTCCATAATTTGGATAAAACCACTAAGTATTTTTGGGTCTCGCATGGCGCCAGCCATTCCCATAATCGCAATGGTATCTCCTTTTGCCAATCGCGCGGGGCGCAGCGGTGTAAGTGGTTCATTCTTTGAAGAGTTAAGTTTTTCAGAATTAGCATTAACAATTTCTGGAATCAAAGCATAGGCAGCAACAGCCAAGCCAGATTTAATAAAATTTCTACGTTGAAAAACACTCATAATCAAATGTAAGAAAAGATTGGTTTAGCCGATATCATGAATTAACTTTGTGAAAAAGAAATCAATGCTGGGGTTAAAAATGGCCACTGATCCTAGATGGATTAATGTAGCAGAAAAAAATATTCAGGAGATATTAACAGACCATGCTTTTTGCGAACAAAAAGCTGCTAGTAATGCGATATCAATTATCGTTCAATATCCAATGTTCCCAGATTTGGTAAGCGCCATGACAGCGATATGTCAGGAGGAAATGCAACACTTCAATTTGGTACATGAAAAAATAATAGCATTGGGACTTACCTTAGGTTTCGAACGAAAAGATCCATACGTAAATGACTTATCGGAATTTTTAAGAAGGAATAAAACTAACAGTTCAAAGGAAGGGCTTTTTGTAAATAAAATGTTGCTTGCCGCAATGATTGAAGCGAGGAGTTGTGAACGATTTAAAATACTCTCAGAAAATTTACCTCAAGAAGACTTGCGCTTGTTTTACCGTTCGCTTATGGAAAGTGAAGCACGCCATTACACCACCTTTCTTGGGTTTGCAAAGAAATACGCAAAGGATATTAATGTGGATAAATGTTGGGATGAACTCCTGATTTTTGAGGCAGAACTGATGGATAAATATGGTAAATTCCAAACTATTCATGGATAGAGAGGGGCATTCAACCTTAATATTCACAACGGTTCAAAGTAAGATTTAGGTTAGAAGTTAAAAATCATACCGCCTGAAACGGGACTTAATTCAGGGCCTTTTCCGGGCCTAAAGACATCCGTTAATCCGTATTGAACAAACAATCCTAGATTTCCATATCCGATTTGAGCATAGGCATTCGCGGACAGCGAATTAAAATTGAAATCATCTTTTGTTTTTGCTTTAAGCGGTTTCCCATCTTCCTCCCATTTGGTTTTCCAACTGGATGCGATTCGAACGCCCCCAACTACCCCAAGACTTAAATGCCAATTTTTTGATTCATCTTTGTTTGAGTTAAATTCAAGCAGTAATGGAATTTGAAGATAGGTTGTCCGCAATACATTTTTGTTGTAATTAAACGCGATATTATTTACTGCATAGATTGAATCGGCATTCGAAGCAATGTCTACATTCTTTTCTAGGCCATAGCGATTCCATTGAAACCCTAGCCCAGTTGTAACGCCCACGTATTCCTTATAAATCGGGAATCTCTTCTCCCACACATTAAATTGAAAATTCAAGCTTTTAGCGTAGTCGAGAACCAAAAATGGTGCATCGGCTTCTGAAGCAAACTGATCATTGGTATTCATAAAACTATTCAATCCTATACCAAATCCAGCCCACGACGCATGTTCTCCTCCATAAATCAACCCATCTGAATCCTTGTTATTATCACCCCAATCGTCGTCGTCGTTGCTGCGCTCTCCCCGTTCGGTTACATCTTCATCAATGATTATCTTTCGGTTGTCTTTTCCTCCGTTTATTTCCTTTTCGATTACCACAATACGTTTATTTCCCATTTTAACCCGCATGGTATCTGCAGGTTCTTCCATAAGAAGTACCGAGGGGTCCATACCATTAAAAACTGAATCGATGAATACTTCAACGCGCATATCCTTCTGCCCACTTCTAATTTCGGAACCAATTCCATAGATTGATTTCATGTTAATTTCTATCAGGGAATCCATGGATTCTGTATCGGTAGAGAGAATGGTTGTATCGGTATTATTGATAATGATGATTTTTCGTGATTCACGAATTTGACCAAAAGCAAGTGAAGAAATGCTTAGAAATAAAAGTAAGATGCGATTCATACGTAGTGATTTATTGGTTTGACGGCAGCATGGATAAAAAGTTACTGTTTTTGTTTTTTTTATTCCATTCTAAGATAAAAGGTCCTAATTTAACTTGTGAGATAGAGCGGTCCTCGTGTCGTTTATATTTAATCCAAATTGATTGATTGAACCATTTAGTTTCGCGCTCTAATACCAAGACATTGTCTTCTCGAACGAAGAAACGTTCAATTAAACGTTCTTTTATCCAGGAGCGTAGGTTCTTACTTTTACTGACTGGGCTTACTATCTCAGTAATTTCATTGGGTGGCGAATCCAGTGAGTCACTTACTAACTCCGTTTGACTGAGCATGGGTTTCGTCTCTTGTTCAGTATAGGTGTCTGGGTGCAAGATGCAGTCCCTGCTTGAAGAAATAACAATTCCTTTGATCGGCTGTGGGACCGATAATTCATGAGTTCCATCTGGCGTTTTAGTCGTTGAGGAAAAATCCTGTACAGCTGTTTGAGCTTGGTAGATTGTTTTTGTTTTTTCTTTGACCTTACTTGTAGGTTTACTTGCTCCGAGCTCATTGGGTTTAAATGGAAAGAGGAACAGAATCAATCCAATAAATATGGCAGCTGCCGCTATTGAGGTAGTAAGCCACCAACGTGTAGGTTGCGATTTATACAACACGCTTTTTTCAAGAAACTCGCACGTTTCAGGCACAAGATAGGTAGCCGAAATTTCGGTATGCATCGTTTTCCAAGTACTATTAGAGTCGATTTGTTGTTCAATCCATTGCGCATCTGAAGAAGTCAACAATCCTTCCGTATAAGAAAGCAGTAAATCTTGTTTTGGATCATTTAAGATCGACTCATGAGCAGGAAATTTCAAAAAATCTTTTGTATCAAGAACAGACTCACTGGGCATAAGCGCAGTTAGATCATAAGGAACCTCAATGTTGTTAACAAGACAAAATGCTAAAAATTCGTGTTTTGCCTCTTCAGACAAGGTTCCATCGAACAATTCTATGAACCACACTTCTATTGGAATATTTTGAAAAGTCATAGGATTAATTCTGGGTTAACTAACATGCTGCGCAACTTTTGCCGCGCTCGAAAAATATATACTTTCACCTGTTGCTCAGAAAGAGAGGTAATCGCCCCTATTTCTTCGTAGCTATATCCTTCATAATCTCTTAAGAGAATGACATGGCGTTGAATATCGGGCAATTTAGCAACTGCGTCCTCTAGCGTCTTCTTTAAATCAACGGATTCGTTAAAAACCAGCGAATCGTTCGATGAGAGTTGCTCGCGAAAGGTGGCGTTTAATTTGGCCCTTCGGGCACGGTCTATAAGTGCATTACTAACAATTTGAAACAAATAGGCCTTGGCTTTGCTTGCGTCAATTTGATCTTTCTTTATCCAAAGTTTTTCAAATGCATCCTGAACAAGGTCTTTAGCCTGTTCGGAATCCCGTGTGTTTTTCAATGCAAACCGGTAGATTACATCGGCGAAATTGTCTACCCAATCATTATACAACACTCGGCTCATTACTTAACTGACGACAAAGCAAGCCAAAAGTTACTAGTATAATACTTTTATTGAAATGGATTTATCCGAAGTGAGATTCACGGAACACTCCTCAAAGGACGGAATGGATAGCACCGGTTTTTTATTGTTTGAGAAGCCATATCCTTCGGTTGGTATACCAAAGAAATTTTTATCGCATTTATCGTTGTTGTTTTCGTCGTGATAAATACAAACCCCATATTTTTTTTCTGGTAAATTATAGAAGGTACAACTCACCTCACTTCCTGTTGTTTTCTTTCGGATTTTACGACATGTGCCTCCAACTGAAGCGTATTTAGATGGGTCGTCAAACAAGCCAACTTCAATCGTTCCTTTTGTTCCAACAATTCCTGTAACCTTCACCGTTAGGTTAAATTCTTTTCTTTTTCTTCCAATTGGACTAAGCGATAAAAACAAAAAAGCTAACAATAAGAATCCTAAAAAACGCATATCAATCAGGTAATTCAGTTTTAAAAATTTTATCCCACCAAATAAAAATAGAAGAATAGTTACCGTCCAAGAGGGAATGATGATCGTCGTGATGCTTGGTTTTAGAAATCAGCGGAATGTTGCTCAATACCGGCAGATTCAAATCGGAGTGTAAATGAATCTCACGCAAATTACGTATTGCGCCGAAGATGAGCACGGTGAAAATGGAGATGGGTGAAATCAATCCGACCACTAAAAACCCGAGTACCGGACCAATAAATCCGAGCATCCATTCAAGCGGGTGGTTATATAAATATTCCAGTGGAAACGGGGGACTGGCGCGGTGATGAATGGAGTGGATTTTACCTAATAGGAATTTATTGACGTGCAATAAACGGTGATAAAAATAAAAGAACACATCTTCTACCAAGAAAATCCCGAGCACCTGTAGTGCTAAAACCCACCAGGATGACCAACTGGTTTCCAACCAAGGAAAAATTACATAGGACCCTAGGCCAGCTAAAATAAATAAGAGTGAAAAATTAAGTAAGTACAACGGCATGCGTTTCATGAAAATTCCTTTCTGATACTTTTTCTCTTGAATCCGATATTTTTTAAACCAATCCGTATAGATAATAATTAAGGAATACACCAAGCCAAACAGGTTGTTTACCAGCAATAATCCGAGGATTAACATACTAAAGGTTAGAGCATTCATCGGAGTGCAAACAAGTTATACATTTTTGAATTCTCAAGTCCTTCCTCTTGTTCAACCACCTGGCGTGTAAACCCCTGTTTATTTAGTAATTGCTTTACTTGTTCGAGTCTTCCGTGTTCGTCATGTACTTCAATCACCATGGATTTAATTTTACCCCAATGTTCGTCACCGATCCCCATTAAGGTATCCCATTCTGCCCCTTCACAGTCAATTTTCATTAAATCAATTCGATCCAGGTTGTGTTTTTTAATTACTTCCGCAATGGTGGTTAATTTACATGTAACGGTATGTCTACCTTTGACCAAATAATTCGCAATCAGCCCCGAAAAAATCGTAGGTATCCAGCGCATCCACCGCATGCTCTCTGGTGGATTTTTCATGGTGCTTTTTACTGCTTCTTTAAACGCCCCAGGATTCTCATCCCACTGCTCAGGATGAGCGGTTGATAGCGCTGGGGTATTTGGAAAATAAGTAAAGGTTGCTTCACCAAGCGTTGCTGAAACCCCTTCTTGTATGACCACCATCCGCCCATCTCCGTGAAGGCTTGCATTGGCTCGGAGCGCATCCGCAATGTCTGGGATGGGTTCAAAGCAAAAGACCTTTACATCGGGAGCTTTTTGAAGGACTCTGACTCCAAATACACCGACATTGGCGCCTACGTCAAACACTACATCTCCTGGATTAATTTGAATACCATGTTGAAGATATCCTTCGACATGATGATCGAGCATTCTAGCCTCTGGCTTGCGAATACAATGGATTGGAGTTCCGTCGGAAAGTTTGGTTAGCATTCCCTAAAATTACAAAATAATGTAATCTGTATTGTTAGGGGTAAATTAAAATTTAACAGGTTGATGTCCAGAAACGAACATCTTAGCGCCAAAGCGACATAGGCGTATTATACGCGCATTAATTCTTGGTTCGGTGACAAAACATCCGTGACTACGCCCGATTCTTCCGTGCTGGGCAAGAAAGGCAGAAGAAACATATGTTCCGCCATGGAAAACTATTCCTCGGTCATACGCATTATCATTCACACCTTGGTCTAATCCATGCAAGCGCATGGCAAGTCCTTTGTCTCCCTGATAAATTTTTCCGGTTTTAAATTCACCCATGCAACTCATGTTTGTTTCAGGTTGGTTACTAAAGTTTTCAGTTACAATTTCACCTGAATTTTTACCGTGAGCTACCCTGCAATGCACGAGCACTTTATTGTTTCTTACTACCCACAAACGTTTATGATTTGATGGGATTCGAAAATCAACGAGAATTACCGTACCCACCTCAGGTACCTTTTCTTGTAAATCGAGCGGTATAGAAAACATGGGATCCTTCGTTACCTCTTTCACTTCTTCCGGAACGAATTCAGGACGCATTCGAATGAATACGTGTTTCCAACTTTCATCACCAATATACGTCTGCCACTGAACTGAAACAGTGAGTAAGGTCAAGGAAAAGAGGAGAATGAATCGAAACATAGGAGAATAATTCGAGAAGCTTCTATGGTTACATTATTGCTCTAAAAAGGGGTAGCGATAATCCGTCGGAGTAACAAATGTTTCCTTTATGGTACGCGCAGAAACCCAACGCAGTAAATTCATCGCTGCACCGGCTTTATCATTGGTACCTGAGCCCCGAGCTCCGCCAAAGGGCTGCTGTCCGACCACCGCTCCAGTAGGTTTATCGTTAATATAAAAGTTTCCTGCGGCATTTTCTAATAGCTTAGTTGCTAGATCTATCGCATAACGATCTTTAGCCATGATTGATCCGGTAAGCGCATACTCCGAGGTACCGTCAACCACTTTTAACGTTTCCTCAAACTGGCTGTCATCGTAAACATAAATGGTTAATACCGGTCCGAAAATTTCTTCCACCATGGTTCTAAACGTAGGATTGGTAGTAAGCACAACGGTTGGATTGATAAAATACCCAGTGCTTTTATCATAGGTTCCACCTGCAATAATTTCTGCATCGGACTGCCCTTTACAAAAATCAATATATGCTGCAATTTTATCGAACGCACGTTCATCAATTACTGCATTTACAAAATTGGCGGTATTGCCAGGAGTTCCAATATTAAAGGAATTAACTTGTTCTACTAAGGATTGCTTAACCGCAGGCCAAATAGAAGATGCAATGTATGCACGAGAAGCTGCAGAACATTTTTGTCCTTGGAATTCAAACGCACCACGAGCTAAGGCAGTAGCCACTTCGAGTGGATTTGCAGAGCCATGGGCAACCACAAAATCCTTACCTCCTGTTTCACCCACAATACGCGGATAACTTCTATATTTTTCCAGGTTTGATCCAATCGTTTTCCAAAGGGATCGGAACACTGCGGTAGAACCGGTAAAATGTAATCCCGCAAATTCCTTATGACTGAATATGATATCACCTGCTGTCGGTCCATCTACTGTTATCATATTAATAACACCATCAGGAAGACCTGCCTCCTTAAATAATTCCATAATAACTTGTGCAGAATACACTTGCGTTTCAGCCGGTTTCCAAACCACGACATTGCCCATCATGGCTGGCGCTGCACATAAATTTGCTGCAATTGACGTGAAATTAAACGGTGTAACGGCAAACACAAACCCTTCCAAGGGACGGTATTCCAAGCGATTCCACATACCCGGTAATGACTCCGGTTGTTCTTGATAAATCTGTGTCATATATTGCACATTAAATCTAAAGAAGTCAATCAATTCGCAGGCTGCATCAATTTCTGCTTGAAATACATTCTTGGATTGCGCCAACATCGTTGAAGCATTTATTCGTTCTCTAAACGGACCCGCCAACAGGTCTGCTGCTCTTAAAAAAACAGCTGCCCGGTCATGCCAAGGTAAATTAGCCCATGCCTTCCGTGCTTCTAGCGCCGCATCAATGGCCGCGTGCACATGTGATGAGTCTCCGTAGTTGAAATGTCCGATAGTTTTGGCATGCTCATGCGGTGGTGCCATGCGCTTTTTATCATCTGTTCGAATTTCTTCTGACCCAATATACATTGGAACATCAATTGGATGTTGATGATACATTCGCTCATACTCTTTCAATATGGCGGCGCGTTCAGCAGATCCTTTAGCATATGATTTTACCGGTTCATTTACGGCTTTGGGTACATTAAAAAAAGCGTTTGACATGGTTCTGTTTTTAACAAAGGTAAAACAAAAATGCTAAGCGTTAAGCAACGGAAATCACCTGATGTGAGAATTAAATTGAATCCCATAGGAAATAAATAAAAGCTACCTTTGCACCATGCTTTACTTGTCTCGGATACAGTTATTAAATTTCAAGAATCACGAATCCTTGGATTTGGAACTAAGCAGCAATGTAAATGCTATAGTAGGAAAGAACGGCATGGGTAAAACCAATATTCTTGATGCAATTTACTACTTGAGCATGTGTAAATCCTACTTGAACAGTATGGACCGTCAAAACATCAAGTTTGATCAAGCATTTTTTAGTATTCATGGGCAATGGATGCTGGATGGGCACGAAAGTAATGTGGTGTGTGCCGTAAAATCGGGTGCAAAAAAGGTGGTAAAGAAGAATAAAGTAAGCTATGAAAAACTGTCCGACCACATAGGTTTATTTCCGGTAGTTTTTATTTCGCCTTATGATGGGGATTTAATTGCAGACGGAAGTGAAACGCGGCGAAAATGGATGGATGGAATTATTTCACAAATCGATAAAGGATACCTAGAAGATCTGATCGCTTATCAACGGGTACTGGAGCAACGAAATGCATTATTAAAACAACTCGCCTCGGGAAATGGAACCGCGGATAGCCTAGAGGTATGGAATCATTCACTCACGCAATACGGGAAACGAATACATGAGCGCAGGCAAACGTTTATTGAAGAATTTACGCCGATATTTGATCGAAACTACAAGGAAATAGGGACGGAAAATGAAGGAATTGAAATTCAATACAAATCAGATTTTCAAAAAGGTGATTTTATAGCCTTACTTGAGCAGAACGAACGACGGGATCTCATATTTCAGTACACAACCGTTGGAGCGCACAAGGACGATTTACTGTTTAATTTAAATGGTAATCCTGTGAAAAAATACGGGTCGCAAGGGCAGCAAAAATCATTCATCTTGGCGCTTCGGTTAGCACAATATCATTACCTTCATTCTCATTCGGGGAAAAAACCAGTACTATTACTTGATGATATTTTTGATAAGCTCGACCACAGTCGAGTGCAAAAAATTATTGATTTAGTGAGTAACGAGGTTTTTGGACAAGTGATCATTACGGATACCGAAAAAACAAGGCTCGAAGAACTCCTAGTAAATCGTGTTTCTGATTTTCGTATATTTGAGTTACCCCTAACTGCGACCCCATGAAATCAAAGATTGAAGAATTTAAGCGAACCTCAGACAATCAACCTTTAAAAGAGGTAATGGAACGCCTGTTCAAAGTCTATAATTTGGAGTCCAAGTTAAAAGAGGTAGATTTGATTAACGCATGGCCGGAGCTAATGGGTCCTGCGGTAGCGCTTCGAACCAAAAATATTTTCCTCAAAGGAAGCATTCTTCACGTTCAGATTGATTCCTCCGTTGCTCGTGAAGAGCTAGCCAAGGGTAAACAAATCATCATCGATCGTATGAATGGCTATGCGGGAAGCATCGTAATAACAGATGTTTGGTTTTCTTAAAAAAGTGTTAATCTCCTTTAAATCCTTGAAGGTTAGAACCTAATGGCCTATTTTTGCTCGGATGAAAAAATTAAGCGTAATATTCTTCTTGTGTTGTTTTGGAATGATTTCCACGGCAAAGGCACAACTAAAACCGATTTACAGCCAAGCTGATTATGCCTTTTGGTTGCATTTACCTGCGGACAGTATCCTGAAAGCAAAACCACCTGTATTGATTTTTCTTCATGGCAAAAGCTTGTCAGGCACAGACTTAGCGCGTGTTAAACGCTACGGAGTGATTTCTGAAATTGAAAAAGGCCGGAAGATTCCAGCAGTAGTGGTTGCACCGCAAACCAGCAACGGTTGGGACCCAATTAAAGTCATGAGTGTCTTATCCTTTGTAAAAAAGAACTTCGATGTGGATACAAATCGGGTATATGTGGTTGGTATGAGCATGGGAGGATACGGAACGTTAAACTTTGCGGGCAAGTATCCTGAACAAGTAGCAGCAGCGGTGGCTTTGTGCGGTGGAGGTAACATCAAGGACGGCTGTAATTTAGCGACCGTTCCTCTGTGGATTCAGCACGGTACCTTAGATGAAGCAGTTCCAATCTCGGAGTCTGAAAAAATTGTCCGGGCAATTAAGAATTGTAACGGCGGGGAAAATTTAAAATATACCGCGTTGAAAGGAGCCGATCATGGCGACTTAGAAAAAATGTTCAGAACGGATGAGTTGTATGATTGGCTTTTTCAGTTCACCAAAGAAGTTCAGGAGTAGGTGCGTTCTTTTGTATTCATCGTTGCTTGTATAAATTCACTGTTTTTCTTCAGTCAACCCTTAGATTTTAGCAGCCCTGAAAATTGGTTGGTTTTGCCTGAAAAATCGCCTAAATTTTTTAAGGGGAGTACGATTGATTCCACATATATTCGTTCGGTGGATGTTTTTTATATTTTCCCAACCTTACTTGTCGATTATTCTGATTTGCGATGGAATGCAGAAATGACCGATGTTAAGTGGAAGGAAGAAGCACTAGAAACTGCCATTCGCTATCAGGCGAGTGCCTGGGTGGAATGCGGTAGGATGTTCGCTCCTTATTATCGCCAAGCGCATCTAAAAGCCTATGATTCGATTCAAGGTAGAGGAAGAGAGGCTTTATTGTTTGCCTATGAAGATATCCGTGCATCTTTTATGGAATACTTAGAAAAATACAATGAAGGAAGGCCATTTATACTTGCAGGTCATAGTCAGGGATGTACGCAGCTCACTTTATTAATCAAAGAATTTATTGATGATAAACCCTTGGCTAAGCAGTTGATTGCCGCATATATGCCAGGAATAGGATTGAATAACAACGAATTTCATTCCATTCCCTTTATGACAACACCTAAGCAAGTTGGGGGATTCGTCACTTGGAACACCATGAATGACCAACCAGACAATGACATGTACCCCTTGTGGTATAAAGGAAAAGCTTGTATCAATCCAATTACATGGGATTTAACCAAGACAACCCAGAGAAGCCTGCACAAAGGGTTCTATTACACCAATGAAAAATGCTATACGCAGGTATTTGAAACCGAATTAATTGATGGTGCCGTATGTGTTCGGAATTTCCGCCCACCATTTCATCTGGCTGTTAAGAAATATAAAAACTTACACATTGGTGACGTGAACCTTTTTTGGAAGGATATTGAATTAAACTGCAAGGAACGGATTAAGGCTTATCATGACGCGTTTTAAGTTTTCTAAGTTCCGCTACATCTAGCCAATAGAGCAGTTTGATGGAGAAACTATTGCTACTTAATCCTGCATTAAAGAGGTCGTTCATGTTTTGAAAATACCCCGGGTTTATCTCCTTGACGGAAGTAAAAATCGAACTCTTCCAAACAAAACTCAATTCGCTACCTTGTTTAAAAACCCATCGGTAGACGCAATCAACGGTCAAGGCATTGTAATTCAGATCATAGGCAGAAGTTCCATCAGATGCCAGCCCTTGCGTGGAATTAGGACTTAAGGTACCGTCTTCATTCAAAGTAAAAAACTGGTTGTAGGTTAATACAGACCAATAATGCCTGGTTCGTAAAGCGATATTCATTCGATTGGTTAAGGTGTAATTGAACTCAAGGTACTGGGTTAAATTCATTCGGTTTCGTTCGCCGAATAAAATCCCCGGAATCGTGTCTACTGGCGTACCGAATTGTATGGCATAGCCTCGGTCATTTCGTTGGTCTTCTAGGGACCAATTTAGGGTAATCAATATTTTATTGGAAGCTCGAATACGCGGAGAGAACATATAGCTTAAGTATTTCCAGCTTGGATTATCGGCAAATCCCACGTAGTAAAAGTTCACATCCAAGGCCAGCGGTTTCTGGTAATTTGTGGAAATCCATCCCCCTGCTCCATACCAACGTGGGGCGACAAAATAACTTCCCCATACTCGGGGTTCAAAATAATCATACTTTTCTGTAAAGGAAGTATAAGCGCTGACACCATAGGCATCGAAGTGTTTTGTCATAGCAAAAGCAGACCAATCTAAACTTGATTCCGTATATACATTTGGACGGTATAAGCGGTTATAGCTTACGGATAAATTCGTTGTCATCCGAACAAATTTCCACCACGGTTTAAAGTAACGATATCCAATAAACGCGCTTCCAAAACGTCGATTATTAACTGGATTAAACCCCAAATCATTCGGATCATACCGATCATCTTCTTCAAAATAATTCAAGGAATAAATAAAATTACCTCGTTGCTTTCCCGTACTTAAACCAAAGTTATATCCCAACTCATTTCCTGAAGCTGCGTATTTCTGTGAAACCGAGGATCTCCCGTTAATAAAAAACATATTATTTTTTGAATTCAAATTGGTGTTCAAGGCCGATACATTAGCATCGTAAAAGTTGCCTTCTCGCAAGACATTGGTATTTGTTAGCGTCACGGAACTGTTGTTTTTTAAATTTTGGTCCAACACTAAGGTGTTGTAATTCGTTAGCGGTGCCGCCAAAAATTCCCGGGTTTCATTCGTGACTGTATTGAATGCAGTGCCAATCGTGGGTGCCGAAAGTGCGTTGAAAACACCGATACCTAAGCCCTGTTTGGTCCTCCCGGATAGTTTACTCGCATTGTACAATTGGGGCATGCCTTGAATTCCACCAATCACTTCATTCTCTAATAAATTTGTAGTTAAAACCTCCCAAGGCGCTTGGACACCAATTCGTCGAGAATAAAAAATCCCGGATTTATTAAACAATTCCATCCCCTCAGTGAAAAACTGACGATTTTCATTGAATTGAATTTCAAAGGGCGAAGTGTTTAATACTTGATTATCAAAAATCACTTGGCCAAAATCTGGAACCAAGGTGACATCCAATGTAAACGCCTCATTGATGCCGTACTTGACATCCATTCCCCCAAAAAATGAACGACCGTAACCATTTTCCTCTTTATTAGCATAGCCGGATAAATATGGAATAAGGCTTAGGCGAAGCGGTGGGTCAATGTTACGAATTCCTTCAAGTTTTCCACTGTTTACCAAATAGTTTTCAAAATCAGGATTTACTGTCACCCAAGATGATTCCTCACGGGAACGGGCAATTTGGCGACCAAAATTTATGTTCCATGATTGAATTTCTTTTTTGGAAAACCGCAGCGCAGAATATGGGATTTTCAACTCGGCTAGCCACGCGTTATCACTCAGTCGCACCTGACTTTCCCAAACCAAATTCAACTGATCATTAACGTCACCGGCAAGAATTTTACCATCTAATTGAACGCCGGTGCTTGTTATTCCAAAGTAAAATCCATTTTGATGGTCATTATACGTATCAATAAAAATGGAAAAAATATCCGCATTCGCGTTGTAGTCATCGCGTACAGTAAAAACATTAGAAATGGAATCTTTTACATCATAACAAGTAATAAAAAAATACAAGGCGACATCATCGTAAACTAAACGTACGGAAGTTTTGTACTGACTTTTTAAAGCGGGAATAGGTCGGATTGTAATAAAGTCAGTAGCTGTTGAGTCTGACTTACTCCAAGACTCTTCATTCATCTTTGCGTCAACGGTAATTTTAGTATTCGTGCGCAGCGCAGAAAAATACTGTTGCGACCAAAAACAAAGGGGAAATAAGAAGAAGGCAAGTACGCGGCGTTTCATGTCGCGGCAAAGGTAAAAAGTAAAATGCAACCGCACGTATTTTTAACGAAAAGGGCGTACCTTTGTCATGTGGAAATTTTTGATAAGCTAAAAGAACAACTTCTGCTGCAGGAGTGGCCTAATGTGTATTTTTTCAAATTCATTGTACCAAGTGATTCTGAAAAATTAGCGCTTGTTACAGGCTTCTTTGATACGAATGCTGAAATAACCATACACCCATCAAAAACAGGAAAATACACCAGTATTAGTGCAAAAACGGTCATGATGGATGTTGATTCAATCATTGAATTATACGAACGTGCCGCGGCAATTCCTGGCGTAATCTCTTTATAATCGTATGAATAAAATTTTTAATCAAGAGTTACTAATTGATTTTTTAGGAATCACCTTGGGTATTTTAATCCTGATTATTCTGTATCGCATATTGATTAGATTCCTGAGCCGCAAGGTATTAAAACCTCAAGATTATTGCGTACTGTACGATGTTGAGTTCCCTGTTGCCAAGGGTGAAATTTCATTCTATTTTACTACATCCATTCAACGTGAAGTACGCTTATTTTTAAAAAATTCAGCGGGTAATCAATTTGAGGTTGTAGATCAATTATTTGATGAAGGAGGGCATATTTGTCGCTTTGACAGCACTTCGGTTCCCAACGATGAATACCTCTATGTGCTTAAAACGGCAAATCAAGAAATCAGTAAACGCATTGAAATCAAGAATTAAGCATCCCCTTGCTTTTTGTCTTTTCTTCCTTTTCTTGGCGTTTTAATTTTTCGTTTTTTCGTGTCAAGGTGAAGTTTTTCCTTCTTAAATTCTCCTTCAGTACCACCACCAACGGATTCTAGACGAACAACCAAGCCGATGCTATGTTGCATATAATCTGACTTTCCAAAGAAATCAGAGGTCAGGCCTATTTTACCAACAGACTGCAATTGAATTCCAATCGCATTGTTAAACCAGAAGTTAATTCCACCCCCAACATTTAAAGTTGGGTAAAAAGATTTGGAAAGTGTATCACTTGCAGGATGAACCGTAGCCCCTAGCCCCATAAGCAGGTATGGGTCAATCATACCTTTTCCAAGCAGTGAATAAAAGGAATATTTAAGGTTTGCATCTGCTGAAAGCCCGAACCCTTTAATCCCTGCTTGGTTATTCACAAGCTTAGTTCCCTTAAATCGAGTAAAAGCTACAGATGCTTCTGCACTCCACCCTTTATAAAAATAATAATCAAACATTAATCGACTCGGAAACACCTCCGCCTGCATTGATTCAACCTTAAATAAATCCCCTGGTGCGCCATCATCATCCCAAATACTCCAACCCAATCCGAACATCATTTTGTATGGATTTGCATTTTGAAAGGTTTTATAGCCCTGCGAATAAATAAAACATGGGATTAATAATACAATGGTTAAAAAGACCTTCATCGGATGTTAGTTAAGTAATTATCGGGTAAAATTAAAAACAATAATCAGTCGAGTATTTGATGTGCACCTAATTTATGTTCAATAAATTGTTAATTAACTCAATGAAAACATTGAAATCGCAAATAGTTACATTGCCTTATGGCAAATTCAATACCTTTGTAGTGTGAAGAAAGGAACTAAATTGTTACTCTTAGATGATGATCAAGAATCGTTTGAAATCATTGGCATTTGCTCTGGACTTAGTGATTATCGATTAGCTTGGAATCTCAATAAATCCTTTGCTTGGCAATTAGCGCATAGTGATCATTCATTGAAAATTCCGCAAAAAAAGTCTAATGAACCCATTGAATATGCGTATTACCAGCATTTGGGTTATGAGGATCTCACGGATTTATATCTGATAAAAAACAAACAATTTAGTAAACCACTGCTAGAAGACCTTCCACAATTAGATTATGTGCTCGTAATTAAAAATAATTTAGTCTTAGATATCGATGAGCTTTTAGGCTTGTTGCGACAGCATCAACAAATCATTGCGGCTTATCGATATGAAAGCTCCGCCTTTAGTATTTCAGAATATTTACAATTTGAAGAACCGTATGAAT
>JBEGMB010000185.1:0-27462 GCA_041183245.1 Bacteroidota bacterium | reverse complement strand
TTATTGTGCAACGAATTTATAAATGATTACTCCGCTTTGTTGCACCGGAGAAGAATCCTTGAAATTAAATCTTGATTTTTTGGCATAACGAACTGCCTGCTCAATCATACACTCATTGGCTCCGTTGCTTTTTGAGGCATCGTAGTGAGCATCTATTACCCTGCCCCCTTTATCCACTTTTATGGAGACCACTACCTTACCCGAAGACCCATACCCGCACGTATAACCCGGATTACGCACATACCATAAATTGTTTTCAAAAGCAGAACGGCCCTCAAGCTTAAACTCAACCATTACATCACCCGAATACTGATTGGTTGAAGTAGCTTCTGTTTTTCCTGGATTCTTATTCCCATTTCCTGTTTTGGTGGGTTGCTGCTTCCGCTGGTCCATTTCAGTCTTCAACCTTGCACGTTCTTTATCTCCACCAGCCTCTGAAAATAGTTCTTGCTCATAGGCCTTGATGCGTTCATATGGATCTCCAGTTGGTTCATTTTGTGAATAATCGTCTCGAGAAAGGGGTCTTTCATCTTCTTGATTACGTACCAAATTCTTAAGGTCCTCGTCGCTTTGATTAATAAACAGCTCGGAGGGATCGACTAAAATCTCTCGCTCGGTTTCGATTAACTCGATGTCTGGCGTAAAAAATGGCTCTACGTGCACATACCTGTCATTATTCACAATCACAAGAGCCATCACAGGAAAAATGATGGATGCCATGGAGAGAATAAAAGACAGTACAATACGCTCTTTGTTCGACATTTAGCTTCTAGTTAGTGTAATCCATTTTGCACTCGTTGGAAAAAAATACATGAGTTCGCCTTCCTTTTTAAGCATCCAACACTGCGCATTATATTTTTTAACCCAATCAAAATCAAGAGGCAAAATTTCCTTACCGTCCATGGTAAAAATACCTTTTTTTGACCCTTTTTGCACTATGTAGAAATTATTTTCATTCCAAAGGACAATATCGTCATAAATGCACGGAAGAACCAGCTGACCAGTCTTAGAATAAATTCCATGTTGTCCGTTGAGTGTTACCAGATATTGTCCATTTTTCAGAGGTTCAACGTAATCGAACTGAAAAGGTGACAATTCCTTTCCATTTCGATCCCAAAAACCAAACTTTCCATTTTTTTCCTTTATTCCTGTAAGTACCACTTCTACCGTATTCAATTGAATCAGGGGAAATAATTTGGTAATGCGCTGTAAGGTATCCACAAACACGTACTTCTTATTTTTCAGTATCAGAAATTGTCCATTAATCATTTTCGACCAACGCATGGCTTCTGGAAACCTGGGATACCAATAATCAGCAATGTGCCATGAGGTGCAATTCACGTGACTAAAAGCATTCCCTTTCCTGAGCAACCTAAATCCATGACTAAGCTCCCCGATTTCATGAAAATCTACGGGAAGCAACACTTTTCCAAACGGATCAAAAATGCCACGTAACCCGCCGTTGACCACCATAAATCCATGTTCATTTTGAATCACTTGCTCATACGCAATCGGTATAACCCTCATCAGTGATGAGTTTATGACGCCAGAGAGCCCATCAATTGTTACAATTGCCAACATCTCGTTCACTGGATTCACCTCGTTGAACATTAAGGGAGAAAGGAATTCACCCTGCATATTCATTACACCTTTCTTGCCATCATTCTCATAAACTAGCAAATCACCAAAAGCCCATTCTAAATCACTAAATTGATTATCAATCACCTTAATGCCTGCGCGATTCACCACACCAAAGGTTGAATTCTGACTAAAAATTGCGTACCCGTTATGGAAATCAGAAATAAACTCAAAAGCAATAGGCAAATGCAATTGACCTTGCTTATTTATCACCCCGTAGGATGACTCTTTCATCACTACGGCCAATCCTTCTTTAAAATCGCCTACCCAATCATAAACTGCAGGAATAACCGATATTCCCTGCTCATCCATGTAGCCCATCAGTCCATCAGGGGACGCATAAGGATACAATTCTTTACCGAAACGTTCCAATTCAGCGTGAACATTTTCCGCATACGGATACATAGGATACCTAGCAACGAAATCACGCATCTTGTTTTGATCATAATTCCCTGCGCTCAATTGATAAAACGCTCGCCAAATCTTATCGAGATTTTTATTTTTAGGATACAACTGAATAAACCGCTTAAACGCTATCGTGTCGTTTTGCGTTATATAAAGTTGATAAATCTCATCCTCCGCCAGGGGTTTATATATACTACGTGGATGATACAAGGTATACGTGTAAAATTCTTCTTCTTCCCCATGTTGCACCCATCGCTTGTACCCAAGCTCTTCTATTTGCTCTTGTATTTGATTATTAAATCTTGAATTTGGGGACATTAACTTTAATTGAATTAAGCATGCCAACTGGTTTTGTCCACACTCCAACAAGCACAAACTATCTCGCAAGGCAATGACCGCATCTAAATGCTCATAATCTATCGACAACAACAAAAACTGATTTATTGCTTCGATCGAATTCGATTTCTGCAATTCGTTGAACTTTTTACCATAGAACCCCTGAAGTAATCGATTCATCTCCTCAAGGTTCCAACCCAAGTTACTCAACGCTATTCGTTGTGTTCGTGGAATATGAGCTAGATTGTCTGCGTACGACTGAATGGATTCATTGGCATAGAAGATAGCTGAATCAATTTGTTTAAAATCAAGTGTTTCACCATACAACAGCGCCATCCCGTAGTTCGAAATACTTGGATTTTTGTCTTTGAGCTCTTGAAAGATTTGCAAGGCTAAGCCATAATTCTTCGCGTTTAATTCCGAAAATCCACGCAAAACCTTGTGCTTTTGACCCAGCACGCTATAAGCGGTACCCAACAAGAAAGTTATAACGAAGATCGTGCGCATCATTAGGTCAAAATTACAACGAGAAGTTGACTGAAAAAAATTCTATCTTTATCGCAATGAAGGACTCAAAGAATCCAAGCTTTTTTTATGACAGCAGTACGTTCGAATTTTTAAGCCCATTAACGGATTCCTTCGAACAAATAAGAAAGGAACTCACTGAGTTACTAACCTTAAACACGCCGAAATCTTGGCTTGAGACCTTTCCGCAGTATGTTCACAGTGACCAAGATTCCGCATGGGATGTGTTTACGTTCAAGTTTTTCGGAATGAATCACCCGTACAACCAAACCCTTTGCCCAACCACAGCAGCACTTATTAATTCAATCCCCGAGTTGATCTCGTGTGACTTTTCGCGCATGAGACCCAACACAACCATTATGCCCCACCGAGGGTATTCACGAATGATTTTACGAGGGCACCTTCCCTTAATCGTACCGAAGGGCGATGCATGTGCAATTCGCGTTGGAAACCAAATAGAATATCACCAACCCGGTAACATGATCATTTTCGATGACTCCTTTGAACATAGCGCATGGAATCACAGCAAGGAAGATCGAATTGTATTAATGTTTGACATCCCAAACCCCTTATGGGGCTACTCAGCTGAAGAGATCAGTCAATATAAGATCGCAAATTTGGACGACCCTTTTCTACTTTCCTTGGCTTCGCAATCCGCATGGAATGAAGCGTTTGACAAGCGCAGCTTACCGATTTGATGCCAGCAAGGCATTGAGCTGCTCCAAATTATTTTCAGAAGGCAAGCCGGTTAATTGAATTGACTCGGTTTTCAATAAACGAAGGACACGTGACACCATATTTGAACGTTGAAAATCCTCCTTCGATAGGCTTAGTAATAATTCTTCTCCAGACCGTTGTTGAACCACATACCCAAGGAGTTCATTGTATCGAAGCGCTACCAAATTACTTTCTTTAACTCTTATTAATGAAGTACTTAACAATAATTTATTAAAGCAAAAATACAAGAGAAGCAATGAGGCTCTGGCCGGTGAATCAGACGTTAAATATGCCGGTTCTCCTATAAAAATCCCACCCTCTCCAACCATAGTTTCAGGGTTCACATCTTTGGCATAGATAAGTCCAATTGGCACCTCATCCACATGAATTACAAAGTAATAATTAAAGCGGTTGTTTACAGAATCAAACCAAGCATCTTGCTGAATTTCCGTTATCAATTCGCGATGAAACATTTGATCCCTAACGAAATCCTGATTTCTCCAACATCTAATTTGCTCAATATCGTCCCTGGTAATTCGCTTTAAGACAACCCCAAATCCAGTCAATATCATTCTAAAATCTCTTGAATATGATACGTAGGTGCTTGGTTCACTCGAAGAAGAATTTGACGCAAATAGGTAGCAAGAATCCCTAATCCAAAAAGCAATAAACCAGTAGAAAACAACACACTAACAATCAATGAGGTAAACCCTGGAACTTCAATCTTATCTATTAATTTTTTATATAAAAAGAACGATCCAATTGCAAGGTTAACCAAGGCCATTAAGGCACCAAAAACCGCCATAAACCTCAAGGGAAAATCCGTGGCATAAAAGGACTTCCCAATACTTAAACTGAGCAATTTACCTAAGGAATACCTAGACTTAAAAGACTCAACTTTAACATCTAGTGATACGAAACCAATTTCATCGGTAAACCACCGAATGCGTTCGTCCAAAAACTGAACCCCACCTGCATTTTTACTCAGCGCCTGAACTAAATCACTTCGCAACAAGCGAAATCCACTGCCCTTGCCATGTCCCACACCCACCAAACTAGAAAACGAACGATAAGTGGCCGTCAATACTGACCTAAGCCACGTGCGACGTGCAGTAAATAAGCCGTAAACTACTGCATAACCTCCCGCTGATGAGGTAGCCAATAAGGCTGGAATCTGTGTTACCAAATTCTGATGATCATCATCCATAGTTATCATGTACGTGGTTTTCACCTGTGACATGCCTGCATACAAGGCAGCATGTTGTCCAAAATTCTTCGCTAAGCGAATTTTTTTAAGCCTTGGAACCTGAGAGAACGCCTTGAGCTGATCCCAGTGCGAGGCGTTACTCCCATCATCTACAATAATGAGATGAAAGTCTGGAAATTGAAGCGCTAGTAACTTTACTAAATCTATCGCGCCCTTGGCATTGTTAAAGGTTGGTATAACAACGGTAACCTGATCGTTCATTGGTTAAAGTTAAACATTCAACATTAACCCGCCATCAAGCAGCAGTTGTGCACCTGAAATCCAAGCGGCGTAGTCGCTCAACAAAAAGACACAAGGTTTTGCTACGTCCGACGGAGTTCCGATCCCCAATGGATACTTGGCCTCCATGGCCTCAATTTCAGTTGTGGAATATGAGGATTTTGATGCATCAAACATCGGCGACCTTACTAAGCCACAAACCAAGGTATTTACACGAATTTGCTTCGAACTCAACTCCAAGGCAAGCGCTTTAGCAAAGGTTTCTAGGGCCGCTTTGGAAGAGGCATACGCAGCTCCTCCACGATACGGATAATGACTTGAAACAGAAGATAAAAACACAATGGAAGCCTTTGGAAGAAGCAGGTTTTGCTTCAGTAGCAACGAAGCCATGCGTGAGGCCGAGAAATAATTCACCTGAAAAAGCCCTTCACTCCCTTCCTTGTTTAAATATTTGATGGGCTGCGGGTTAATAGCACCAATACAATGCACCCATGCATCAAACCCTTGCTGCCCCTCAAGAAACTGAGGTTCAGTAAATACATCCCAGTGGAACGATTCAAAACCATCTTGCATTGAAAGCTGCTCCAAAAGGACAGAGTCCGAAGTTCGATAGGTCCCAACTACCGTACCACCTAGCCCAAGGATGGTATGTGCGATTTCGGCACCAATAGCCGAAGAAACACCGGTAACCAAAACCCTTTTGTCTGATAGGTTAAGCATATGTAATCAGTTTTGTTTTTGGAAAGTCGGTACTTAAAAAAAGTGAGGCCCATGAAAAACCAACCCCAAAACCCGACAAAATAAGCGACAAGTCTTTACGTCCGTATAATTCATCCCCATGACACGCTAGGGTCAAGGGAATAGAAGCTGAACTCGTATTACCAAACTCCTCAATAGAAGTCAAACAGTGCGCTAATGGCACACCAAGTTTTCTTGCTAAGGTCTTAGTAATCAATCCATTTGCCTGATGCAACACGAGATAATCAACATCAGATATTGATTTTTTTGCAGCATTAAGCGTTTCTTGAATCGATTGCGGGACGCGATGTAACGCAAAATTAAACACATCCAGGCCCTCCAAATGCAGATGGCTTTTTGAATGCATATTGCCATTGTAATCGAATAGCTCATCCGAATAGGTACCGTATGGATTCCTTGAATGGCCACCTTCAATGATGATGGAATTTTTTCCTGAGCCATCCGAGCCAGCATTTATAAACCAGGGGTTGGAATCCGTTGAAAACGAGAGTAAGGTTGCAGTTCCTGCATCACCGAACAAGGGATAGGTACTCTTATCTTGGAAGGCTGTAGAAATCGTTGATTTATCCCCAACAAGAAGCAAAGCTTTCCGTACAGCACCGGATTGAATAAACTGACCAACGACCTGTAAACCATACACATAGCCCGAACAACCTAAACTAATATCAAAGGCCATGCACGCATCGCTTAAGCCTAAACGCTCTTGCAAGAGAATTGCGGTAGCTGGTAAAAAATAATCTGGAGATTGAGAAACAAAAATGAGCAAATCGATTTCATGTGCTACATCAAAATCATTTAACAGCGCCTCGGCGGCAATGTGACACAAATCAGAACACGTAACACCATCCGGAGCAACACGCCGGGAATGAATGCCGGTATTTTTTGTAAATAAGCGCGCTTCATCGGAAGAAAACAGGGAATAATCAGCCGTAAATACTTGATGTTCAGGTATACCTGCATACACTGCTTCAATCCGTGTATTATGAATTTCAGTGTTCACCTTGCTTTTGTTTCACCAATTCAAATAAATCATTTACGGAAACCACCATTTTCAAATGTTCACCTGACAGCAACACATTATAACGGTAATCGATCATTGCCACAAGCAGTAAAATATGCATGCTGTTCCAACCGGGAATATCTTTAAGAACGGTGGATGGTGTTAATTCAAAGACACCTACGTCCTCAAACTCTTCTATCAAGTGGTTAATAAATCCATTAATTTCCATACCCAAAGATAGTTAACCTTAACTTAATGATACTTCAAAATACTTCCACACCAAGAAAAACCAACACCAAAACCGAAAACCATGATAGTATCCCCTACCTTAAACCGCTTATCTGTTTGTGCTTTAGCCCATGCGATAGGAATTCCGCAAGAGATGGTATTTCCGCCATCCGCCAGGTAATTAACAACCTTTTCTTTCGGTAAACTTAGTTTCCGCTGCAGCGCATCAATAACGATGTTACTGGCTTGATGAAAAATAACATGATCAATTTGATCCAGTGTGAGTTCGTATTTATCTAACAGTGAATATACAGCCCGAGGAATGTGCGTTAAACTTAATTTTAAAATACCATGACCATCCATGGACAATTCCCCAAATTGATTTAACCATGGAAACTCACGATTAGACTCTAGATAGGCAACATCCATAGGGAAGCGAGCGCCGCCTCTTAACACATTGAGGCTCGAAAAACCATCCCCGTCATTTCCAAATTCAAAACACAGCTTATCCATTGATTTACCCAACATAACCGCCGCACCTGCATCGCCAAAAACGTAGTTAAGGGAAGAAACTTGAGGATGAACAGCACGTGTTGGCACTTCACCCAATAGTATCAAGATGCGGTTAAGATTCATGGTATTAAATAATCCATTCGCAGCCATCAATGCCATGGGGAATCCAGCACAACCAAGGGGTAAATCCATAACGCCACAAGAGGCTTTTAACCCCAGTTTTTTATGTAATACACTTGCTGTGGATGGTGCGTGATAATCCAAAGTCAATGAAGAGAAAATTAAAAAATCGATGTCATTAAGATCAGCATCAACAAGTAACTTCATTGCTGCCTTCAATGCTAAATCACTTGCTGTGACATCTTCGGAGGCCTGATAAAGCCTTGATGTACCAACAAAGGTTTGGTGAGCATCAAATTGCGGCTTGTTCTCAAAACTCGCAGGTGTAATGTCAATTTGACGAGAAGGGAAGTGATATGTAACGCCTTGAATTACCAAAAGATTAAGATTTCAAATAAATCGTGTTAACTACTCTTTGCTGCTAGATGCTTTATATTCATCAAAGATGGCAACTTTTACTTATATTTGACGTCAAGGAACCGAAATGACATTTAAATTAGCACTTCTAACGTTTGTTTTATTCACCTTTTCGAATGTTGAGGCACAAAGTTCTAATCAAATAAAAGGGTTCAATACACCTACTCATCCCATTAACCCCACACCAACAATACACGATGAAATACCGGTTATTTTTGGCGTGAGTGGTGATCGCAGTCCGGCTGCAGATCGATATATTTTGGACATTAAAACGCTGCAAACTTGTTTCAAAAAGGGTAAAATCCCTCGTGATTTCCCAGCATACGAAAACGAGTTAAGTTTTAACGACAACAAAGAAATAGTCCTTAAATGGGCGAAAAAACATAAACGGCTTCTCACGGAAGAGAAGCGTCTTTGGCTAACTCAAAAATCCAAGCCTTGAAGAATATCTTAATTTTATTTTTTCTATTTGGATTACTATTTAATTCGCAGGCACAGTGCAACCAAGCGAATCCCTTTTGCACAGGAACCAATTATTCTTTTCCAAACAGTACTAACGTACAAGATTTAGGTTCTGTTGGATGCTTAGGAAGTTCGCCGAATCCTGTATGGTACTTTATGGAAATCGACCAAAACGGTCCAATGACCATTAGTATAAGTCAGCAAACGGCCGCTGGTTCAGGAATTGATGTAGACTTTGCCTTGTGGGGACCGTACAATTCATTAGCCGCGGGATGTGGTGGAGGTACTTTTCCGGTTGGTTCTCCGATAGATTGCAGTTATTCTACGGCAGCTCAAGAAACAGCAGTTATACCTAATGCACAAGTAGGACAATTTTACATTTTATTACTTACCAATTATGCGAATCAACCCGGCACCATAAGTTTCTCTCAAACGGGCGGAACGGGTTCGGCTGATTGTTCTTTCGTATGTGGCGTTACAGGGTTCACAGCAACACCTGGTCCTTGCAACAACAACCTCTATTCGGTTAGTGGAACCTTAAACATAAATAACCCGCCAAATTCTGGAACCTTAACGATAAGTAGTAATTGCGGCGGTGCACCTCAAGTATTTAATGCTCCTTTTGGTACTGTAATTAATTACAACTTAACGGGTTTAAACGCCAATGGAGCGAACTGTTTGGTCACGGCAGTGTTTTCTGCTAATGCCAATTGTAATACGTCGCAAAACTATACCGCTCCCGCGCCATGTAACGCTACGCCATGTTCCTTTGGAAACTTCACAGGAAACATTACAAACTGTGACCCGGCGACTAACCAGTATACCATTACCGGAACAATAAATTTCACGAATGCGCCAGCATCAGGAACACTCACCTTATCGAACTCATGTGGAGGATCACAAGTGTTCAATGCACCTTTTGGTGGTTCAGCCAACTTTAGTTTAACAGGTACTGCCAACGGTAATACCTGTGTGGTTACTGCTACGTTTTCTGCTGACCCCAGCTGTACAGCAACCTTGACCTACCCTACTCCTCCCCAATGTAATTGCAATGCAATGATGGGAACATTTACAACCACACTTCAAGGGATGCCTGCAATAAACAAAGTTTGCTTTGGAGATCAGTTCAGTATTACCACGAATAATAACTTCAGTGTTCCTGCTGAAATCCTTGGAGCGACGAATCCAAACGATCCGAATTATGACCCTGCGGCTCCGCCATATGATCCGGGTATTGTTTGGTTGGCTTATTCTTGTCCACCAACTGTTGCTTTAACTCCTATATTAGCTAATCAACAAGGGTTGGATGTTCCGGATGATCCATGTTTTGTTGGGGTAGTTACCAATGATGGAAACTTAACCGATGTAAATGACTTATCTTTCATTAATTCATTCCCTGCCGGAACGTTTACAGATAATACGGTGTATTTCGTTCCGATTACCATGTATAGTATTGTGAATGGCATCTACAGTTATGTTGTATTACCTGCGCTTCAATGTTACGATTTGGGTGACCCAATTGCGGTTCAATACTTACCGGATGTCACCACAACCTATACATCAAATTGTGCAAATACTACGGCTACAATAACTGTTTCTGGTGGATCTCCTTCGTTAAACGGAACGCAGTTCTCGGGATCAAATCCTGTCCCAGCCACTGCCGGATTTGCGGTTAACACGACCACAAATGGCGGTAACATTATTATGAATAACCTTACGGCATCTGGTCCGTTTGGATTTACCATTACTGACGATGCAGGTTGCACTTATCCGTTCACCGGAAACTATACGGGTCCTGAACCGGCAACAATTACTTATCCTGATTCCGTTTATTGTTTAACCGATCCTAATCCTCTTGCTACCATTGGCGGAACCTTAGGAGGAACTGTAAGCGCTGGTCCAGGTATAACCATTGACCCAGTAACGGGGAACATTGATTTGTCAACATCATCCATTGGTAGTTACTTAGTGACCTACACCTCTCCGGCAGCGGTATGTCCTGGAATTGATAATTTTTTAATTACGATTTCACAGAGCCCTGAAGTTGATGCTGGTCCTGACAAAGTGGTATGTTTTGGTAATGCAGTTCAATTGAACGCAACCGGGGCTAATTCATATGTTTGGAATGTTCCTGTAGGTAATGGAATGGCATATATGCCAGGTATTGGAACCAATGAATTGATAGTAACCGGAACAAACAATGCGGGATGTCAAGGAAGCGATACCCTATTAATCGAAGTACTAGAAGATTGTACCGGCGAGGAGGTAATTTACTGGGTACCAAATACATTCACACCTGACGGGGATCAATTCAATCAATCATTCAAACCGGTATTCTTTTCTGGATATGATCCGTATGAGTTTGTGATGTATATCTTCGACCGTTGGGGTGAATTAATTTATGAGACGCACAATGTCAAATTTGGCTGGGATGGCTCTACGGGTAAAAAAGGCGGAAGAGCTCCAGATGGTGTTTACACTTGGAAAATAGTTTTCAAGACCTTAAACAACGACGAGAAAATCATGGAAGTAGGTCATGTGACCTTAGTTCGCTAGTTGTTTTTCAGTTTTTCTTTAAAGATTTTTCTGAATTTTTCCACCTTGGGTTTAACCACAAACTGACAATATTGATTCTCTGGATGTTGATTAAAATAGTCGTGGTGATACTGTTCTGCACGATAAAAATTGTTCAGTTCGGTGATTTCAGTTACAATCGGTTTATCCCATACTTCTTCTTTCTCTAACTTCTTTAGATACGCAGTAGCAATTTCTTTTTGGGCTTGGTTGTGATAAAAAATCACACTGCGGTATTGTGTTCCAATGTCATTACCTTGTCGGTTTAATTGTGTAGGGTCATGAATCCACCAAAACAACTCAAGCAATTCATTTACAGAGATTATTTTAGGATCAAACACAATTCGGGCAACTTCGGCATGACCTGTTGTACCACTGCACACTTGCTCGTAGCTTGGATTCAGAGTTTTCCCTCCTGCATATCCTGGATAGACCTCAATAACTCCTTCTAATTCTTGAAAACAGGTTTCTACGCACCAAAAGCATCCTGCCCCAAGTGTGATTTCCTCCCTTTGATCCCCATCCTCTGCTGGCTTAAAATCCAACGAAACAGAGTTTACGCAATACCTTAACCCCGTTGGCTTTGGACCATCCTCAAATACATGTCCAAGGTGTGCATCACAAGCCGCACAGCGAATTTCAATCCGTTCCATTCCATAGGAAAGGTCTTTGACTTCTTTTATAGAACCACTTTCAATAACATCATAAAAACTTGGCCAGCCGGAACCAGAATCAAACTTCGTAGTACTTGAGAATAAAGGTGCATCGCAGCCAATACAACAATACGTTCCATTGGCTTTATGGTACACATATTTTCCAGTAAAGGGACGCTCTGTTCCTCCTTCTTTAATTACATGACAAACGTTTTTAGGGAGAAGTTTATCTCCAAATTTTTCGAGTTCTTCGGTTGAATCCATCGGGTTATTAGATTGAGAAAATGAACAGGCATTCAAGAGTAAAATCAACGCGCATATAAAAACTTGCTTAAGCTTTTGAAAGATATTTGCGTACGGAGAAATGACCTGCATAAATTAATGGTGTTAGCGCTACTCCAATTAACAACTTCAAGATATAATTTGTTGGAGCGATAACTAAATAATCTTGAAAACTCATATTCCCGGTGATAACAAATCCAATAAAAAGCACCACATAGGAATCTACTAATTGAGAAATCACGGTACTTCCTGTGCTGCGTAGCCAAATGTATTTATCTCCTGTTTTAGATTTAATCCAACTAAACAAATAAGCATCCATGAGCTGCGACAATAAAAAGGCGATAATACTGCCTACAATAACCATTTGGGCCTGACCAAAAACCATGGTATAGGACTTATCATCGGCTAGTGAGGTACCAGGTAATTCAACTGCAGGAATTTTAAGTGAAATTCCAACTATGAGGAAGCAGTATAAGATTAAACCGGAAGTAATCCATGAGAGTTTTCTAACGGATTTGTACCCATAAAATTCGTTCAAGAGGTCTGTGAGTAAGAACACAAAAGGCCAGGGTAAAATACCAATCACCGTAATAAATGGACCAAACTTAAGCCCCAATAAATCGCCTTGAATCGGAATTGAAATCAACTTATTACTAATTAATTCTGCAGTAACCGCGTTCGTTATAAACAAACCAGATAAGACGATAAAAAGCCATGTTTTACGATCAAAATTCATTTTAATTCTTTTTAACTTGTTTTGAAACTCCGTAATCTAGGCGTTTAGACTTCACATAATGGGAAATATAATACTTACTTGTCTTGAAATTATTTATTGTCACTCCTTTATTGGTCGAGGAATGAATAAAATTAATGGCATCTGGGGTAACTTCAATCACCATACCAACGTGACCCACTCCACCCGAATTGCTACTCCCCCTAAAAAACATCAAATCCCCGGGTTGTATTTCGCTCAAGGTTACTGTTTCGCCTAATTCCGCAAGGCTATAACTTGTTCTGACTAAAGAAAAACCGAAGGAACCGAATATATAGTTTATAAAACCGGAGCAATCAAAACCTGAAGGTGTAGTGCCTCCCCAATGATATGGGGTTCCTAAAAACGTTTTAGCAAAAGAAATAATGGATGCCACCTTATCATTGACTACGGTTGAATCTTTCGCCGGCTTTACAAGACTATCGGTTGGAACGACCGCAAGGCTGTCCTTAATCACTTGTCCGAATCCAACCGAATAACTTCCAAATAAAAAAAGACAAAAAATGAGCGAGACTCTCATCCTACGAAATTATAACTATTTTTGAAAACACTTTACCCCTTGGCATGGCAGAAATTGATATTTCCAAACTCACGAAACTATATTATTCTATTGGAGAGTTAGCAAAAATGCTCGATGTCAATGCATCCTTATTGCGTTTTTGGGAAAAGGAATTTGATTTTCAAGTAGGTAAAAAAAATGCAAAAGGTAATCGCATGTATGGCATTAAAGAAATTGCATTTATAAATCACGTGTATCAATTGGTGAAAATCCAAGGATACACCTTAGAGGGAGCAAAAGCGCAGCTTAAGCTAAATAAACCCACTGCCGAGCACAATAAACAAAAGAAACAACAAGAGTTAATCGAACGCTTAGAGTCGATTAAAGAGCGATTAATTTCGCTTAAAACTTGGTAAACGGAATAAAACGCGGTACACGTTTTTGGTATTCTTTATACTCCGGATATTTTTCTGCAGAAATTTCCTCTGAAAAATCGGAACTTCCTTTAAATAGAATCACTAACAGCACGCAGCCGGCAATTGACCAATTTATCCATTCACCTGTAGCTACAACGGAGAATAAATAAAATACAATCCAAACACTTTGTTCCATGGCATAATTTGGATGACGAACCATGCCCCATAGTCCAGTTCGTACGAAGCCATGTGCATACTCACCTAAGGGCTCACCCGCATTGATTCGACGGTATTTTTCTTGCTGAAACACCCACTGTTGTTGATCTGCCACATACTCTACCGCTACGAAAAGCACATAAATTGCTGCGAGAATTGCATCCCAAATCCCGAGTGGTTTATTTCCCACGGCAGTAACGATTGGTACGGTAAACAAGAAAATTAGCACATTTTGATACGCACTAATAAAGAAGAAATTAAAAAGTCCCCAAATGATTTTATTTGAAAATCCTGGGCGTTTTCTAAGAATTTCCCAACGGTAATCCTCCTCGCCTGCCCAAAATCTCCAAGTGTAAGCACCTCTTCGGGCGAAATTGTACGTCAAGCGAATGCCCCAAATTGAAACTAAAATTGCCATAAGCACCATTCGATCCGGGAATTCAGCCACTGCGGCCATGTGCCAAACATAATAGATTGGAACTATACTCCATAGTTTATCTACCTGCGAATTATTGCGTGTTAGTTCTCCTACGAGAAAACAATATGCGACCACTGCACCCACCACATAAACCATATGGTCCACTAAAATACTGTGCTGTATTGGAGAGAGTGGTGTGCCGAAATAAAACGAAACGATTGGTAAGACAACCACCGTAAAAATCAATAGGAGAATTGTTACTAACATAGCTATTTAATTTAATGTATATCCTGCTTTTTCAGCAGCGAATGGATAGAAGGAGCCGTTAGAAACAGCAATCAATTGATTTTGTTCATTCCGAATCTCTGCGCCCATAAAGATAACTTTTTTACCTTTTCGGATTACTTTTGACGTGCAAACTATTACATCATTCACGTTTACTGCCTGTATAAAATTAACTTGCATTTCGATTGTGGACACGACTTGACCATCATCAGCGACCAGCGTTAAGGCACCTGCTCCCATGGTTGCATCCAACAAGGTGGTAAGCACTCCGCCGTGCGTAAAACCCGGGGTAGCCAAGTGATTGGATTGAATGTTTAACGAATAACTTACTACACCATCTTCGTGCGTTGAAAATTCAAACCCCAACAAATCAACAAAGGCATTGTGCCTGCAATATTGTTCAATTAACGCTAATCCTCTATCGGTTCTAGCCATTGGAAAAATTCATTTGTAAGTGCCTTGTGAACTGTACCATAATCCGCTGTTTTAACCCAGCAATTCACGTTCATTTTACCTGATTTAGCTTCCAACTCTGAAAAATAAATCGATGGAGCGGGGTCTTTTAAAATGTTTGAATTCGCTGATAGAACTTCTTGGATTTTGGCCATGGCAAGCGAAATATCGGAACCATATTTTAAAGGGAATATAATATCAACCCTTCGTTTGCCTTCTTTCGTGAAATTAATAATTGTTCCATTAATAAGCGGACCATTCGGTAGAATGATTGTTTTATTGTCTGGTGTTTTGATGTATGTATTAAAAATCTGGATATCTGTCACTTCTCCGGTTACCAATAATGCAGTAATGGTATCATGGAGTTTAAATGGTTTAATTACTAGAATTAAAATTCCACCAGCAAAATTGCTCAAGGTACCAGAAAAAGCCATACCTATTGCGATACCCGCAGCTCCCAACACCGTAACAAAAGAGGTCATTGCGATTCCTAGTTGACTGATTGCACTTAAGACCACCAAAATTTTTGATGAAATAATGGAGACACTGGTAATAAACGAAGTTAATCCCTCATCTACTTTTCTGCGTTTCATAATTCCAGTAATCATTTTACCGATTCGGTTTGATAACCAGAACCCAATAATCAAGATGAGTAGAGCTATAAGTATGTTTAAACCTACCCCTGCCAAGTAATGTAATAAATCAACATATTTATATCCAAGAATTGTATCGTCTTTACCCATAAAAAGTGTTACATTAAGCCTCAAAAATAGTAAATTTCTGCTGTTCAATCGATGAAAATGATATGACATCACTTAGCAATCAACTATATTATTGGGATTCGATATTTAGCGAAGAAGCCTGTCAACGCTATTTCGATCATTTTGCTACGCTACCTTCATTACAACAGGGTAAAATTTATATGTTCGGAAAACAGATACAAACTCCTAGACTGGAATCATTTCATTGCATAAATCCAATTTCATACCGGTACTCAGGACAAGAATTGAAGGCTCATCCTTTTACAGAACCATTACATGAAATACTGCAGCGAGTAATTGAAGTAACTGGTTATCCCTATAACTCGGTATTAATCAATCTGTATAGAAAT
Source organism: Bacteroidota bacterium (assembly GCA_041183245.1). Classification (GTDB taxonomy): domain Bacteria; phylum Bacteroidota; class Bacteroidia; order Flavobacteriales_D; family Crocinitomicaceae; genus UBA952. The sequence goes on along the minus strand of JBEGMB010000185.1, from coordinate 11,177 downwards.
GGAATGGATTCTAATGGTTGGCATGCAGACAACGAAAAAGAACTGGGTGAAAATCCGGTAATAGCTTCCGTTAGCTTTGGGGCAGAACGAACCTTTAAATTAAAGTCAAATACAGGTAATGAGAAGCACAGTATTCTCCTAGGCAATGGCTCTATCTTGCTAATGGACGGAAAAACACAGCACGAATACAAACATTGTATTCCGAAAGAACCCAAGGTATTGGAACCACGAATTAATTTGACTTTTCGGACAATATTTGAGCTGAAATAAGTCCATCAGATAAGCCTGCAGAACTAGCAAAAACTTGATTAACAGAGAACGTTTGAATTACCCATTTAATTTGTAGAGCTGCTAAGTGCAAGTATTTTTTCCTCAATTCCGGAACAGAATCCATGGTGAGCCGCTGTTGATAGGTGCTGTAAATCAATTGATCCAAGAGCAGAAGAAGTTCGTCCATTGGAAGCTGAAAAGATGACCGGAAGGGTAAGGAAACCTTATTTATCAAGTGATAGAAGGTTTCAAACGGACCTGCACTCCCGACAAGTGCAGGAATATTACGTTCACTAACGTTTAATTCCGCATTAAACAAGCGTTCGAACGCTGCCACATCCTTGGAAGTAAGGACTCGATTAATGTCTGTTTGCGCCAACAACCTGGTCACACCTATATTTAATGAATTCAAACCCTTTATCGTTCCGTCTTGAAAGGTTATCAATTCTGTACTTCCTCCCCCAACATCCATAATCAATCCGTTACATGGAAAATTCGTTAAAGAATTCAATCCGAGGAATACCAATTCAGCTTCACGTTCACCCGTAATAATTTCAACCGGGACATTCAGCTCATCGTGCAAGGCTTTCACGAACTCTATTCCATTCAAGGCATCCCGTAGGGCACTTGTTCCGACGACTTTGATACTATCCACGTGGAAAGAACTGCATGTATTGAGAAATTGGGTTAAACAGGACATCGCGGCAGTTTTTGCTCGATCTGAAATGCAGGAAGTTTCATAAAAATCGACCCCAAGTCCTACCCATTGTTTCTCTTGATGCAATATTTTCCAATCGGAAGTTGATGCGTCAACAATCAGTAGATCGAAGGTGTTTGTTCCCAAATCAATTCCAGCGGCAATCATGTGAGGGGTTTATTTCTTCAACCAGTCAAAGAAAAGTTTGAGACTCAAGCGGTGGCTGTATGATAAAATGCCATGTTTAAAAATACGGGCAGCCAGGAGCATCAACATTGTCCCCACCAACACTTGAATAAGCCAGGCAAAGAGTATTCCTAAGTATTCCGTCACGGTAACACCCACCGTAATTTTAATCATGGAAACCATACCTGAAGTCCATGGGAAAAAACTAAAGAACTGGGTAAGGCCTGAATCGGGATATGAAAGCGTATTATAACCGGCAAAGATTGTAAGAGTCAACAAAATCCAAATGGGAATTAAAAATTGTTGCCCATCAGACTCATCGCCACTCATGGCCCCCATGATGGTAAAGAAGGACGCAAAGATCCAATATGTCCCAAGAAAGAACAGAATAAAATTAGGAAGTACCCAGAGGTAATTAATTCGGTGATAGATTAGATCCAGGTTGTTGTTTTCTTGCGAGATGGTCTGCATACCTAGTTCCTTAAGTTGCTGATCGGAAACTTGAACTCCCGATAAATGTTCCGGGGTAAATAATTCTGGAATTACAAATGCCTGCAATACCCACAATCCAATACCTACCAACAGCAACCAAATAAATAACTGTAAAAATGAAGCGATTAAATTCCCGAAAATCTTTCCCAACATCAGTTCACGCGCCTTAACGCTCGCAAGAATTACCTCAGAAATTCGGTTTGTTTTCTCACGGTTAATGCTTTTTGTAATGTTCGTGCCAAAGATTGCAATAAAGAAAATCATCAGATAGCCCAAAGAGTAACCAACCCAAGCGATGCCTTGATCCGCTTGATCATATGGGTCATCCACATTTCTAAAATCAATATTTAAGGGTTGTTTAATTTTACGAAAATCATCAACTCCAAGGGTCGTGAACTGCTCAATCATCACCTCTTCCATTCTGCGTTCCACTTCAAACTTGAGCTTCATTTTGAGCTGTAAATTGGGTTCTTGGCGATGAAAAAGAAACACTTTTTTGTTGATCAACACCTTTTCATTGATTTCTATTAAGGCATCAAATTCCTTGAATTTTGGACTGTTTTTAAACGATTCAAACTCGATGTAGTCATCATAAAAATAATAGGTTACAGATTCAGAAGGCCTGGAGGCAATTTTATTCTCGAATAAATTGGTTGGATCGGCAATTAGCACCTTCATTGACGTTACGCCTTGATTCCCAGATTCCAGCACCAAATAAATCATCAAAATAATCAACAAGGGTCCTAGAAACAACATCGCCCGAAACGACCTGTTATCCCAGCGTTCTTTTAATTCACGAAAGGCAATTAACATGCTATTTCTCATGGCGTAGAATCGGTTACGAGTTTAAGAAAAACATCTTGCATTCCTGGGAGTTGTTCTTCGATTAGTTGCAATTCTAAGGCAGGAGACAAGCAAGAAAATACGTCATTAAACGATTGTCCTTGCCGGCTTCTAATCACTGACTGAAACCACTGATCGCCAATCTCTTCCGTTGAAACGATTTCAAACCCTGTCCATAGGGCGTTGGCAAACGCAATCTGATTGCCTTTATACCGTACCTTGAATGCTCCTGTTTTGTGTTGTGTTTTTAAGGCACTCACCTTATCGTGTGCAACCAATTTTCCATGATTAATCAGTCCAACTTCATCACAAATTTCATCCACACTATTCATGTTGTGCGTTGAAAAAATAACCGTTTTTCCAGCTTCTTTCATCGCCTTTATTTCATTCAAAATCAATTGAATATTTAAGGGATCAAAGCCGCTTAACGGTTCATCTAAAATCACTACCTGTGGGTCATGTAAAATGCTCCCGATGAACTGAACTTTTTGGGCCATCCCTTTCGATAAGGAGTCGATGCGTTTTTTGGACCATGGTTGGATTTCAAACTTTTCAAGCCAATGTCCGGCTGCTTTTTGCGCGTCTTGATGAGTTAATCCCCGAATACTGGCCAAAAATATCAAGTGATCAAGGACTTTCATTTCTCGGTATAATCCACGTTCTTCAGGTAAATATCCGAAGGCCTTAACATGCAGTGGGTTTATCGGAATACCACCGATTAAAACTTGACCGGAACTTGGCTCTATAATCTGATTTAATATGCGAATTAAGGTAGTTTTCCCAGCTCCATTTGGTCCGATCAATCCAAAAATCCTACCGGCCGCTATGCTTAGGCTAACTTCGTCTAATGCCTTTTTTTGACTGTAAAACTTACTGACGTTCTTAACCTCTATCATTTAACGAAACTAATGATTATTTCGCAGTGAAAACCAACTCCCCCAATGAAATCTTTTGTAGCAAACCACAAAAAAAATGAGTATCGACAGCAATAATATCAGAATGGAACCAAAGCTTAGGTTTAATGATTCCATTTTCAGCAAGGCATGGGTTTGAAAGGCTTGATCTTCCGATGTGACCAAAATGCCAGTAATAAAATTATTCGCTAAATGAAAGCCGAAGGCTATTTCAATCCCTTGATCTAACCAAGCCATAAGTGACATTGATACCCCGAGGGTGATGTAAATCCAAAGCAATCCAAACCCTTCGCTCCTCACTTCTGGATTACCAATATGCATTATTCCAAACATGATTCCACTGAAAATGACCGCAACGATGGCAGATTTCGTACGTTTCGCTAAGCCTTGAAAAATAAATCCCCGAAACAACAACTCCTCAAATAATACTTGAAATGGCAAGCAAACAGCAAGAAGGAAAAATGTTTCAAGAAAAGGCAAAAAATCCGACTGAACAGCGTAGGTAGCGGGGAAAAGTAACCAATCAATTAGTGTTGGAATAATCACCAGTAAAGCCCATAAAAAAAAGGAAAAAACGATTCGATTAATGTCAATTTTATCCCGACTTGTAAACCAAGTTAATGGAGAAGTTTTGTGCACGTATTTTGCGCTAATTACCAAGCCCAATAAACCCAAAACAAAAGGAACCATTTGAAGAAGGAATAAGGCAGAGAAACCAAAATAAGCGACCAAATCGGCCATGGTTTGCCCGCGATCGGACGGATAAAGTAGCATTAACGGCAAGTTTCCAAGAATGAAGCCACCGAACACTAAAAGCAGGGTAAGAAATACCTTAGCGAAACTAAAATCTCCGTTATCCCAAGCCGACTCGAATTTTCTCATGAGAACATATCTCTCACGCGTTTAAAGAAGCCTCCTTCCTTTTCACGCTCCGTAGGTTTAAAGTTAGCGTTCTCTCTATTTTTTTCAAACCACTCTTTTTCTTCCTTCGATAAATTCGTTGGCGTCCAAACATGCATATGAACGAACTGATCACCCGTTCCATACCCTTGTATATTCGGCAGACCTTTTCCTTTTAAGCGAAGTACTTTTCCGCTCTGAGTTCCTGGGTCAATCTTAATTTTAACTTTCCCATTAATCGTAGGAATCTCTAAAGAAGCTCCCAAAATCGCATCGGTTAATGTAACCACTGCTTCAAAATGGATGTGTTCATTTTCTCTTCTCAATTCAGCATGTTTTGCCTCTTCAATTACCACAATTAAATCCCCGTTCACGCCATTGAAAGGCCCTGCATTCCCCTTACCACGAACTGAAAGCTGCATCCCATCTTCTACTCCACCCGGAATTTCAATTTCAATGACCTCCTCTTGTTTGCGCAATCCATACTGATCGGTATCGCTTGGTTTTTGGTCGATCATTTGTCCGGCCCCTTGACATACATTACACGTAGTTTGCGTCTGCATGGCACCCAAGAAGGTTTGGGTCATTTGCGTCATTCTTCCTGCGCCCTTACATGTAGAGCACGTTTTGTAGGTTACCCCGTCCGCCTGAACTAATTTATTAACCTTGATTTTCTTTTTAACCCCCGTGGCGATTTCCTCCAATGTCAACTTCATTTTAACCCGCAAGTTAGAACCTTTCACCACGCGTTTACCGCTGCGGCTACCACCAAAACTACCACCACCAAACGCACTACCGAAAATATCTCCAAACTGTGAAAAGATATCATCCATATTCATTCCACCACCACTGAAACCTCCTTGTCCCATTCCCGCATGACCAAAACGATCGTAGGTTGACCGTTTTTCCGCATTGCTAAGCACTTCATAAGCCTCTGCCGCCTCTTTAAATTTTTCTTCAGCCGACGGGTCGTCCTGATTTCTATCCGGATGGTACTTTAAGGCAAGTTTTCGATAGGCACTTTTTATTTCAGCTTCCGTGGCATTTTTAGAAACGCCAAGCACGTCGTAATAATCTCTTTTTTGACTCATAACTTTATTGTCCGACCGCTACTTTTGCGAAGCGAATCACTTTCTCATTTAAATAATATCCTTTTTCAACCTGATCGATAACCTTACCTTTCAACGCTTCGTCCTCAACCGGAACATTAGCAATGGCTTCATGTAAATTGTAGTCAAAAGGTTGATTCGTTGCATCAATAGGTTTTAAACCTTTCGCCTCAAGAATCTGACCTAATTTGGTGTAGATTAATTGAAACCCTTCTTTCAAGATTGCTACATCGGTTACCTGTTCGTTATTCTTAATTGCACGCTCAAAATCATCCAAGATGGGAAGCATAGCCATTATCATTTCTCGACTTGCACCCGACAAATACTCCGCTTTTTCACGCGACGAACGTCTGCGATAATTTTCGAACTCCGCATAAAGTCGAAGAAACTTATCTTCTTGCTCCTTTAATTTCGCTTCAAAATCATGGGATGATTCTGTGGAAGAACTATTGGCGTCATTGCTCGAATTATTCTCCGTTTCATGGCCTTGTTGTTCTTCGTTAACATTCGCTTGTTCCGCTGCATTATCTTCCATAGCATTATTTTTTCGTTTACTCATCTCAGTTTCTTTGGGTTTAGGTACACAAATTAGATTCCATAAAAGACATTACGCTGAACAAAGGACATAATGGCAGATTCGGGTGAATTAAAAGCATCTGCTGTCAGTGTTTAGCTGAAATTTCGACACATTTCTATCAACCGTTTGGCCTTGTGCTCGTCAAAAATAAGTACCTCCTCGGAGAACATGGAATCAGGATCCAAGGATTGCTTTCCAGTGGCTGAAAAATGGACTGCATCAGGTACAACATGCTCCATAATCTGCGGTAGATTCGTGAGGTTAATTCCTCCTCCCGGCATAATTTCAATGCGTCCCTTTGCCTCTTTTTTCATGGCAGCCAACACAGGAACACCATTCGAAATCGTGGTTGATAGCCCAGAAGATAGTACCCGATTATACCCCGTATCAACCAACCATTGCAGCTCTTGTTTCCATTCCACTAAATCATCGAACGCCCTATGAAAGGTTAGGGATTTATTGAAGAGGCGTCGAATTTGTTCGAGCACCGGACGATTTAAACGCATGGTATCTGTCAACAGTCCCAATACTAAGCCATCCACATTTAAGCGTTGAAATTCAAGAACATCCGCAAGGATGATTTCTATTTCATGTTCGTTGTAAACAAATCCTCCACTTCTTGGACGAATTAGCACATGTGTTTCGACGCCTAAGTCTTGTGCTTTCTGAACAAAACCCACGGATGGCGTCAATCCTCCTTGCTCTAAGTTTACACAAAGTTCAATGCGATCTACACCCAAGGATTTAGCCGCCAATAAGGCATCAACAGAGGCCACACATAACTCAATTTTCATGCTACAAAAATGCAAAATTCTTAGCCACAACTCGCTAAAAAAAGTGGACAAAATCGCTATATTTGCACACAAATTTGAACTATGTCGTCCAACAACGAAGCAACCCTCCGATTCGAAGACTTTAAGCAAGAAGTGCTTTCGGATTATAAATTAGCTTGTATTTCTAGAGAAGCCTCCCTTCTTGGTAGAAAGGAAGTACTCACCGGTAAGGCGAAGTTTGGGATATTCGGTGACGGTAAAGAATTAGCACAATTAGCACTCGCGAAATACTTTAAACCAGGAGATTTCAGGTCCGGATATTACAGAGATCAAACTTGGATGATGGCGATTGGCGCACTAAGTGTCCAAGCATACTTTTCAGGACTTTACGCCCATACCGATGTGGCTGTTGAGCCTCAATCTGCGGGACGTCAAATGGGCGGACATTTTGCCACAAGAAATCTTGACGAACATGGGCAATGGAAAAACCTAACCCAACAAAAAAACAGTTCGGCCGACATCTCTCCAACTGCAGGACAAATGCCGAGGTTATTAGGCTTAGCACTGGCATCAAAAGTATATAGAAATAATCCAGCCTTACATACGGAAGAGTTCCAACAGTTTTCCATTCAAGGAAACGAAGTTGCTTTTGGTTCTATTGGTGATGCCTCCACTTCCGAGGGACCCTTTTGGGAGACCTTAAATGCTGCGGGAGTGCTACAAGTCCCAATGGTTATGTCCGTTTGGGATGATGGGTATGGCATTTCTGTTCCTAGAGAACTTCAAACAACAAAAAACAGCATTTCTGAAGCCTTAGCAGGATTTCAACGCACGTCGGACAAACCGGGATTTGAAATACTAACCACCAAAGGATGGGATTACGCCCATTTATGCCAGACCTACGAAAAAGCGGTTAAACTAGCACGCACGGAACATGTCCCTGTATTGGTGCACGTACAGGAAGTTAATCAACCTCAAGGCCACTCCACCTCCGGATCACATGAACGATATAAAAGTGCCGAGCGCATGGAGTGGGAAAAAACCCATGATTGTATTGCCAAGTTCAAGGAGTGGATTCTTGCATTTGACAAAGGTCCAACAGCACTTGCAACGTTAGAAGAACTTGACCAATTATCCGAGCAAGCGAAAGAAGAGGTTAAAGAATCCAAAAACAAAGCTTGGGCGCTATTTACAGAAGACATCAAACAAGACTCCCTATCCTTAGAAGGAATTTTAAGTGGATTAATTCAAGAGGGCACCTTAAGCAGTTCATTTCAAGCGGAATTAGATGCGTTAATTAAAAACCGCGAGCCGCAACGAAAAGATGTGTTTTCATTAGCACGACGAGCACTCAGAAGCCTGCGCGGAGCAGAATCCACAAACAAAACGGTACTCAGTCAGTGGTTGAGTAAGAAAAAAGAAGAAAGTCACGACCGATATTCTTCCTACTTATACAGTGAATCCAATAAACAAATTGGAAACATTCCATCGATTGAACCTACGTACGATTCCGATGCTCCCATGGAGGATGGCCGGATTATTTTACGAGAAAATTACCGAAAGCTATTGGAGAAACACCCGAACTTGCTGGTGTTTGGTGAAGATGCAGGGAAAATCGGCGGAGTTAATCAATCCCTAGAAGGCTTGCAAGATTCCTTCGGTGATTTGCGAGTATTCGATACGGGTATTCGTGAATGCACGATCATTGGTCAAGGCATTGGAATGGCCATGCGCGGACTTCGTCCGATTGCAGAGATTCAGTACTTGGATTACTTGTTATATGCGATTCAAATTTTATCTGACGACTTGGCTACAATGCAGTATCGCACTAAAGGAGGACAAAAAGCGCCGCTAATTATCAGCACACGAGGTCATCGCTTAGAAGGGGTATGGCACAGCGGTTCTCCTATGGGAATGATCATCAATTCATTGCGCGGAATGCATGTGTGTGTGCCAAGAAATATGACCAAAGCCGCAGGATTTTACAACACCTTAATGGAAGCAGATGAACCGGCGTTAGTGATTGAACCACTCAACGGATATCGAACCAAAGAAAAAATGCCTACTAATTTGGGTGAATTTAAGCTTCCGCTTGGTCAAGTAGAGCGCCTAAGCGATGGCTCAGATTTAACCTTGGTTTCTTATGGATCCACCCTGAATCTTTGCATACAAGCGTTACCTGTCTTGGAAGAATTAGGGATTTCGGTAGAACTACTTGATGTGCAGACCTTACTTCCGTTTGACTTATCGCATGACATCGTGAAATCACTTCAAAAGACAAATCGCTTGTTAATTGTAGATGAGGATGTTTCTGCTGGAGCAACGGCTTACATTCTTGAAAAAATATTAGTTGAACAAGGGGGATATTACCACTTGGATGAAGCACCACAAACGCTAAGCGCGAAAGACCATCGTCCGGCCTATGGTAGTGACGGTGATTATTTCTCAAAACCAAGCATTGATGATATCGTTGAAAAAGTATACGAGATGATGTCGAAAGCCGATCCAGGCGCCTTCCCTACACTTTAATAATATGCAACTCAGAGACTATTTATTGCATTGGGAAAAGTCTTTGAACGGCGGGATTTATCCGGATGAATACGCATCGTACCTATCTCTAAACCTAACGCGATTTAATCGAATAACCAAGACCTTTTCCCCTTCACATGCGTTTATTGACCTTGTTAGCGATGTAAAAAAGAAATCCCATTGGATTATTATCACCGAACCTTGGTGTGGTGATGCCGCACAGGGTGTGCCCCTGATTTTAAAATTAATTGAGCACCTACCGCACGCAAGCTACACATTAGAACTTCGTGACCAAGGCACCTTAATCGACAACTATTTAACCAATGGCGGAAAAGGAATTCCAAAAGTAATTGTACGCGATGAACACGGAAGCGATTTGTTCGTTTGGGGTCCTCGCACCGCGGCAGCACAAGGCTTATTTAATGAGCTAAAAACAGAAGGAGTTGAATTAAAGGTTCTTCATGAGTCACTGCATGGATGGTATGCAAAAGACCATGGACAATCGTTGGAATCGGAACTATTGGTACGGATTCAAACCCTGCTTTAGTTCTGCGAGCACCTCTCTTGGCCCAACACCCATTTCTGATTTAAAGGCTGAATAAAACGGATTATTCATACTTTCAATTCCTTAAAAACGAAAGACCAAATCATAAGGCATACGCATTTGAATACCCATTTTTGATTCAATCGCTTTAATGCGCTCATACTGTTCTAACAATTCATTCGGCAAGGATGAATTCTTTAGATGCAAACGGCTCTCCTCCTCTTCATTCTCTTGTTCAATCATTTTAATAAGTGCACTAAACTTATCCTCTTTAACTTTGGGATAGTAAATTACCTTAGCATCTTTATCTTTAATCGCACGCTTAGCAAAATTAATCACATCAGTTAAGGAACCTAATTCATCTACCAAACCAATGGATAAGGCATCTTTTCCTGTCCATACCCTTCCACGTGCGATTTGATTGACCCTAGCAACAGATAACGACCTGCCTTTTGCCACACGATCCATAAATTGGGAATAAATTCCATTCACCTCGTTTTGGACCATTGCTAGTTCCTCTGGGGTTAATTTACGGTTAGTTGACATCACGGAATGGTTATGGGTTTGTACCCGATCAAAGGTGATACCCAGTTTATTTTCAAGCATCTTACCTGTATATGGAATCATCCCAAACACACCAATTGATCCGGTAATTGTAGTTGGTTCTGCGAAAATACGATCTGCCGGCGTTGCAATGTAATATCCACCTGAAGCCGCCACATCACCCATGGAAACATATACCTTCTTCGTTTTTTGCGTAAGCATTACTTCGCGCCAAATTTCTTCACTCGCGAGTGCGCTTCCACCCGGACTATTAATCCGAAAAACAACGGCTTTGATATCATCGTCGTTACGCACTTTTTCAAATAGGCGACACAGCTTTTTGCTGCTTACGCCATCTCCATCCACAGCAACCTCACCTTCAGCAAGAATAACAGCAACACTTGCAGTTTCTGCTTGAATTAACACTTGACTTTCATAAAATGCATTTTGCGCATATTCGTTGAATTCAGCCCACTTAATTTTATCATTGTTTGACAGACCTACTTTTTTTGAAAGTTTAGCCATCATCTCATCCTTATATAATAAGCCATCAACCAACTTATGCGCAAGCGCTTGGTTAGGATTAACCACTTCCATGTTATTAATCCATGAATTAAATTCTGAAGTTTTAATGTTTCTACTGACAGAAATATCAGCAGCCAATTCATTCCAAATTCCATTCATAAGCACTTGATTTTGCAGGCGTGCTGAATCACTTAATCCGGTTAAGAAAAAAGGTTCTACGGCACTTTTAAAATCATTATTTTGTCCACGAATTACTTGAACTTCCACATCTAACT